>JAJPIR010000289.1 GCA_021324675.1 Actinomycetota bacterium | reverse complement strand
TACGTCGGTCCCATCCGCAAACCGGATCCGGTACTGCCCGTCGTCGCGGGTCAGTTGCTGAGCGGTGACGGGCACGCTGGTGCGGGCCCCGAACTTCCTGGCTTGGATCGCCGCACGGTCAGCCAGCTCTCCGCCGGATATCCCGGCGGGGAAGCCGAGGTAGTTCTCGATCCGTGAGGTCGTCGCGGCCTGCCCCCCGATGGCCACCGCATCCACCGCGACCGTGCTCAAGCCTTCCGACGCGCCGTAGACGGACGTGGCAAGTCCGGCCGGGCCCGCGCCGACGACGATCAGGTCACAAGTCGATCCGCTGCCCGATACCGTGACCAGCCCTACCAGCTGGGCCAGCTCAGCATTGCTCGGATTACGCAGCATCCGGTCGCGCCACACGACCACCGGGGTCTCGGCAGGCCCGATGCCGAACTGACGTAGCAGGTGCTCCGCGGTGGGGTCGCTTTCCAAGTCGATGAAACGGTGCGGCAGCCGGTTGCGCATGGCGAAATCGCGCAGCCGTCGAGTGTCCTGTGAATACGCCGAGCCGATGATGCGGAACCCAGCCCCGAGCCCGATCGCCAATGTGCGGCGAACCAGGCAGGCGCGCAGGATCTCGTCACCGAGCGCCGGATCCCGCGAGACGACTGCGGACAGCCCCTCGACGGGTACGGCGAGCACCTCGCCGTCTTCCAACGCCACCGCCGTGAAAAACTCGGTCTGACCGGTGAGCAGGCTCAGCTCCCCCAGGAACCGCCCGGGGCCGTGCACCCGTACCACTCGCTGGTCATCGGTGCCGTATCCCTCGACCATCGCGACCCGACCGGCCAGGATGACATAGAACGACTCACTCGGATCACCCTCGGTATACAGCACCTCGCCGGCGTTGATGCGTCGCCGTTGGCCGTACGGCTTCAGCTCGTCCAGCTGGACTCGACTTACCCGGGGGTAGGCGCCCTCCACATTGGGTGTCTCAGGCAGCGCAGCCGCTTCGGTCAGATCCTGGGCGGCCATGACCTGGCGCGTCATTTGACCAGACCGTCGATAAGTAAAGAGGCGCCGATACCGGCCAGCCAGATGTCCTTGGCCAGCGGGATGCCCTGCTGCGTCGGTCGCAGGCTTCCCTCCTCGTGCATGCCCGGAGTGCGGAGATAAAGCCCAAGGAGGGCTCCGGAAAATGTGGTCAAGGCTGCTCCGGCGACCAGGGAAGGCACGAAGGGCAAAAACACCGCAGCTCCAACGGCGATCTCGGTCGCGGATAGCGCCTTGACGAACACCTGCGGGTCAAGCTTGGCTACGAACGGGTAAGTTCCCGCGGCGAAGCCCTGCAACTCCTTGGCGGTCACCTCGTCGGCGTTCCACTTCGACACCCCCGAGCTGAGCACATAGCCTCCGGCGGACAGTCGCAGCGGCAGCTGCCGGATTTTCTTGCGCAAGTTCACCGGTTGCCTCCAGGTCGGGAGTCGGAAGGGATGCGGGCGATCGCGCCGTCTAGCCAGCGTCGAAGTGCGTCCACCGGCGCGGCGCCGGGTTGGCGCGCGATCACCTCACCCTGGTACAGCACCATCAAGGTCGGGACCGCCTGAACGGAGAAGCGTTGCGCGAGTTTCGGCGCGCGCTCGATGTCGACCTTGACCAGCTTGAGTTGACCGGCCATCTGTCTGGCCAGCTGCTCGAGCGCGGGGCTGACCATCCGGCACGGCCCGCACCAAACCGCCCAAAGATCCACCAAAACCGGGATGGTGGCCCGCTCTGCGATCTCGGCGAAGTCCTCATCGCCGGCGTCGGCGATCCACGGCAAGAACGCCTTACAGTTCCCGCACCGTGGTTTGCCCTGCGCGGCCGCGGGCACCCGATTCATCCGCCCGCAGTTCTCGCACTTGACCGTCCGAGTCGCCGCCATCGTCGCCATCGCCGGTCACGCCGCGGTGGTTGTTGCGGGCTGCGGATTATCGTGGGTCACGATGAGCTCGTCGCCCTTGAGATCGACGCGAATGGTGGCGCCATCCGGGATGGCATCGGTGAGCAGCGCTCGGCCGATGCGGGTCTCGACTTCACGGGCAATGAACCGGCGCAGCGGCCGGGCACCGTAGACCGGATCGAAGCCCTGCGCGGCGATGAACCGGCGTGCCTCATCGGAGATCTCCAGGCTCATCCGGCGTTCCACTAGCCGGGCGCGCAGCTCGTTGAACATCAGCTCGACGATCTGCTCGATCTGAGCCTGGGTGAGCGGGCTGAACAACACGATGTCGTCGATGCGGTTGAGGAACTCCGGACGGAAATGGTGGCGCAGTTCACTCATGACCAGCTCGCGGGCCTCCGGTTTGATCTCTGCCTCGGCCGTCACTCCCTCCAGCAGGTACTGCGAGCCGATATTGGACGTCATGATCAGCACAGTGTTCCGGAAGCTGACCGTGCGGCCCTGCGCATCGGTGAGCCGGCCGTCGTCAAGCACCTGCAGCAGCGTGTTGAACACGTCGTGGTGCGCCTTTTCGATCTCATCGAAAAGCACCACCGAATACGGCTTGCGGCGCACCGCTTCGGTGAGCTGGCCGCCCTCCTCGTAGCCCACGTAGCCAGGCGGGGCGCCGACCAGGCGGCTGACCGTGTGCCGTTCCTGGTATTCGCTCATGTCGATGCGGACCATGTTGTCCTCGGAGTCGAACAGCGCCGCAGCCAGCGCCTTGGCCAGTTCTGTCTTCCCCACCCCGGTGGGGCCGAGGAAGATAAATGAACCAATGGGGCGGCGCGGGTCCTTGATGCCGGAGCGAGCCCGGATGATCGCGTCGGTCACCACCCGGACCGCCTCATCCTGGCCGACCACCCGCTCGTGCAGGACCTCGTCGAGACGCAGCAGCTTGTCCCGTTCGCCCTCCTTGAGCCGGGCGATCGGGATCCCGGTCCAGGACGCGACGATCTCGGCGATCTCATCCTCGGTGACCATCTCGCGTAGCAACCGGCGCTGGCCCTGCTTGGCTGAGAGCTGCGCTTCCTCGGCGGACAGCCGGCGTTGCAGCTCGGTGAGCTTGCCGTAGCGCAGCTCGGCGGCACGGTTGAGGTCATAGGCCCGTTCGGCTTCCTCGATGTCGCGGCGAACCTGTTCCAGTTCGGCGCGCAGCTCCTGCACGCGCCGGATCGCTTGGCGCTCGGCCTCCCATTGCGCGCGCATCGCGTCGGCCTCAGCCCGCAGATCGGCCAGCTCCCGGCGCAGCTGGTCCAGCCGGGCCTGGCTGGCCGGGTCGGTCTCCTTGGCCAGCGCGGCCTCTTCGATCTCTAGACGCATCACCCGGCGAGTCACCTCATCCAGCTCAGCGGGCATCGAGTCGATCTCGGTGCGCAGCCGGGCGCATGCCTCGTCGACCAGGTCGATTGCCTTGTCCGGAAGGAATCGGTCGGTGATGTACCGGTGACTCAACGTCGCCGCGGCGACCAGCGCACTGTCCTGGATGCGGACCCCGTGAAAGATTTCCAGGCGTTCCCGCAGCCCGCGCAGGATGGAAATGGTGTCCTCGACGCTGGGCTCCTCGACCAGCACCGGTTGGAACCGGCGCTCCAGCGCAGCATCCTTTTCCACATACTTGCGGTACTCGCTCAGCGTGGTGGCGCCGATCATGTGCAACTCACCGCGGGCCAGCATCGGCTTGAGCATGTTGCCGGCATCCATCGCCCCCTCAGCCGCGCCAGCGCCGACCACGGTGTGCAGCTCGTCGACGAACAGCAAGATCCGGCCTTCGGCGGCTTTGACCTCGGCGAGTACCGCCTTGAGCCGCTCCTCGAACTCCCCGCGGTACTTTGCCCCGGCGACCAGGGACCCCAGGTCCAACGCGAAGATCGTCTTGTCCCGCAAGCCCTCTGGAACGTCGCCGCGCACGATCCGCTGAGCCAACCCCTCCACGATGGCGGTCTTGCCCACGCCCGGGTCACCGATGAGGACCGGGTTGTTCTTCGACTTACGGCTCAAGATCTGGACCACCCGGCGGATCTCGGCGTCACGCCCGATCACCGGATCCAGCTTGCCCGACCGGGCCGCATCAACCAGATCCATCCCATACTTCACCAGCGCCTCGTACGCCCCCTCGGGAGTCGCTGAAGTGACCCGTTGGTTACCCCGGATCTGGGTCAGCGCAGACAGAAACGCCTCCCGGGTGACCCCGAACTCCGCCAGCCGCCGCCCGGCGGCGCTGGACGAGCCCTCCTCGGCGAGCGCGAGCAGCAGATGCTCGACGGAGACGTATTCATCCTTGAGCCGCTTGGCCTCCCGCTCAGCAGCGTCGAGCACCCGGGCCAACCGCTGGGTGATGAACACCTGACCGGGAGCAGCGCCGGGGCCAGTCACCCGCGGGCGGCGCGACAGCTCGCTGTCGACGGCGGCCCGCAGCGCGTCGACATCGGTGTTGAACTGCTCCAACAGCCGCGGTACAAGCCCCTCAGGCTGCTCGAGCAGGGCCAGCAGCAGATGTTCCCCGTCCACCTCGGTGTGCCCGTAGCGCAAGGCAATCGACTGAGCTTGCTGCATCGCTTCTTGCGACTTCTGGGTCAGCCGGTTCATGTCCATGGTGGGTCACTCCTCGCAGTGGGCCGTCATCGACGGCCCACGGGCAGCGTTTCGTGGGGGGCGGCGACCGGCGGCACGCAGCGCGGCCTCAAGCGTTTCAACACGATCAAGCAGGTCCATCACCAGCCCGATCGCGGCGTAATTCAGCGACAGGCCGGCCCGCAGCCGCTGGATCCGGGCCGCGGTGCGCAGGTCCGGGGCGGTGAACCACAACCGGCCGGTGGCATCCCGGCTCGGCTCGAGCAGCCCTAACGTCACCAACCGGCGAACCAGTTCGGGATGCATCCCGGCGCGGGCGGCAAAGCTGTCCAGATTGAGCCGGGAGGTGCGCACCAACGAATACGAGGTCGTCATCGGCCCCTCCTGGGATCGAACGTGGAATCCCGGCGCAGCGCCTCGAACAGCTCCCGCTCCCGATTTGTCAACTGGCGCGGCACCATGATCTTGACCTCCGCGTAGAGGTCACCCGGTGTTCCGCGCGGGTTGGGCATGCCTTCGCCCCGCAACCGCAACCGGCGACCGGTGGACGATCCCGCCGGCACGCGCACCTTGGCCTCTCCACTCGGGGTGATCACGGAGACGGTTGCACCCAGTGCCCCCTCCCACGGTGCCAACGGCAGATCCACCGAGATGTCGCGCCCGGTGACCCGGTACCGAGGGTGTGGCGCGAGGCGCACCACCAGGTACAAGTCCCCGCTCGCGCCACCGCGGGAACCCTGCCCACCCTGGCCGGCTATGCGGATGCGCTGCCCTTCGGTGACGCCGGCAGGAATGACGACCTCAAAAGTGGTGGGCTCACCTGCTCCGGACAGCGTGATGCGGCGAGTGCCGCCGCGGTAAGCGTCCTCAACCGTCAGCTCGAGTTCGGCTTCCTGATCCGCGCCCGACATTGGCCCCGACGCGCCCCGCGAACCGAAAAAATCGCTGAACAGGTCGTCGATGTCGATCCCGCCAGCACCGAACCCGCCGCGATCGGTGTCCACCCGCACCCGGCCGCCACCGAACGGTGATCCACCTGCCGGTCGCCGTCTCCCGGCGCCGGCTGCGCCGACGTAGTCCTCATAACCTTCCGGGATCTGGCGGAAGTCGGGTCCGAACCGGTCGTAACGCCTGCGGGTGTCGGGGTCAGACAGGACGCTGTAGGCCTCGCTGACCTCCTTGAAACGCTCCTCGGCACCAGGGTCGTGGTTGACGTCGGGGTGGTACTGCCGGGCTAGTTTCCGGTAAGCACGCTGGATCTCCTCGGTGCTGGCCGTCCGGGAAACCCCCAGCGCGTCGTAATAATCGCGCGCCATCGAGTCAACCCCGGCGGCTGGCGACGGTCACCGCACCCGGCCGCAGCTGCCGCTCCGGCGTGCCATAACCCGGGCGCAGCACCCGGACCACCGTGCCGGGCTCCGCATCCGAATCATCGACCACGTTGACGACCTCATGCCGGGCCGGATCGAACGGCACCCCCACCTCGTCCTGGCGGGAGAACCCCAGGCCGGCCAGCACCGCCAGGGCCTGCTCCCGCACCGCACGGACACCCTCGATGATCGTCGACGGGTCGGCGTCGGCATGGCCCAGCGCCAGGTCGAGATTGTCCAGCACCGGCAACCAGGCCGCGGCCATTCGATTCGCCTCAGCGGCCCGCTGCCGCTCCAACTCCCGGGCTTGGCGCTTGCGCAAGTTGTCCAGGTCGGCCAACGCCCGGCGCAGCCGATCCTCCAGGGCGGCAACCGCATCCGGCGCCTGCCCTGCGCTCTCGTTCTCACGGTCAGAACCGGGCGGTACCGCCTGCGCCCGGTTCTGCTGCTCGTCGTTTGCTACCGCTTCCTCTTGACGCACCGTTTCTTGATCCATTGACGGGACCCCTCAGCTGCGGTCGAAATCAGCATCGACGACATCGTCATCAGCGGCCGAACCGCCGCCTCCGGGGGATCCATCCTGCGGGCTGCCACCACCGCCGAACCCGCCGCCACCGCCGAACCCGCCGCCACCGCCACCGACGCCAGCGCCCACCCGCGCCATCAGCGCCTGGTACACCTGCTGCAGCTCGCTGATCAGCCCGCGTACCCGGTCCAGCGGTGCTTCTTGCTGGACCGCTTGGCGAGCCTCACCGATGAGCATCTCGGCGCGGGCCCTTTCGTGCTCCGGGGCGCTGTCGCCGAGCTCATCCAGGCGCCGCTGCACCTGGTAGGCGACACTGTCCAGTTCGTTGCGCGCATCGACTTCCTGACGCAACTGCTGGTCGGCGGCGCGGTTACGCTCGGCCTCGGCCACCATGCGCTCGATCTCGGCGGAGTCAAGATTGGAGCTTTCGCTGATCGTGATGCTCTGCTGCGCTCCGGTGTCCCGGTCCCGCGCGGTGACGTTGACGATGCCGTTGGCGTCAATGTCGTAGGTGACCTCGATCTGCGGCTCCCCACGCGGGGCCGGACGGATGTTCTCCAACCGGAACCGGCCCAGCACCCGGTTATCCGCGGCGCGCTCCCGTTCACCTTGGAGCACCACCACGTCCACCGCGGACTGGTTGTCCTCGGCGGTGGAGAACACCTCGCTGCGCCGCGCCGGGATGGTGGTGTTGCGCTCGATGATCCTGGTCATCACCCCACCGCGGGTCTCGACCCCCAACGACAGCGGGGTGACGTCCAGCAGCAGCACATCGGAGACCTCACCCTTGAGCACACCGGCCTGGATCGCCGCACCCACCGCGACCACCTCGTCGGGGTTGACGCTCATGTTGGGGTCCTTGCCCCCGGTGAGCCGGCGGACCAGCTGCTGCACGGCCGGGATCCGGGTGGACCCGCCGACCAGGATGACCTCGTCGAGGTCATTGGCGGTGATCTTGGCGTCGTCCATGGCCTGCTTGACCGGGCCCATGGTCCGGTCGATGAGATCGGCGGTAAGTTGCTCAAATTTCGATCGGGAGAGGTTGGTCTGGAGATGCTTGGGGCCGGTGGCGTCCGCGGTGATGAACGGCAGGCTGATCTGGGTTTGAGTGACCGAGCTCAGCTCCACCTTGGCCTTTTCCGCAGCTTCGAACAGCCGCTGCAACGCCTGGGGATCCTTGCGCAGATCAATGCCGTTATCGCGCTGGAACTCCTCAGCCAGGTAGTCGACGATGCGCCGGTCGAAGTCGTCGCCACCAAGGTGGGTGTCCCCGGCGGTGGCGCGGACCTCGACCACCCCGTCACCGACATCAAGGATACTGACGTCGAAGGTGCCACCACCCAGGTCGAACACCAGCACCGTCTCGTGGGCACGCTTGTCCATCCCGTAAGCCAGCGCGGCCGCGGTGGGCTCGTTGATGATGCGCAGCACCTGCAGCCCGGCGATGCGCCCGGCGTCCTTGGTGGCTTGGCGCTGCGCGTCGTTGAAATAGGCCGGGACCGTGACCACCGCTTCGGTGACCCGCTCGCCGAGGTACTTGCCGGCGTCATCGGCCAGCTTGCGCAACACCAGCGCGCTGATCTCCTCCGGGGCATACAGCTTGCCCCGGACATTTAACCGCGCCTCGCCATTGGGTCCGGGCACGACATCAAAGGTGACCGCCTTGGCTTCCTCAGCGACCTCCTCATAGCGGCGCCCGATGAACCGCTTGGCGGAATAGATGGTCCCCTTCGGATTCAGGATCGCCTGTCGCTTCGCCAACTGCCCGACCAACCGCTCACCACTTTCGGTAAACGCCACCACCGACGGCGTCGTCCGCGAACCCTCAGCATTGGGAATCACCTCTGCCTGGCCGCCCTCCCAGGCGGCGATCACCGAGTTCGTGGTGCCGAGATCGATACCCACTGCCTTGGCCATGATCAAATACTCCTCAATTGGTGGTGGGTGGTCATCAGGATCGCGCGGTGACGATGGTCGGTCTTTACCGCCTGTGGGGCTCTTCGCTACCAGCTGGCTGCAATCCCGGCTCCGTATGCGGGGTATGCGGCGTTTGAACCTGGGCACCATCGGCGAGCAAGCGCGCTGCCTCATCAGCAACGTCCCCGTCGACGACCACCTCAAAGCTGCTGGGCACCATCATGGTGACCGCGTCGAAGTCGCGGCGACCACCCTGCAAGGCGTGCATGATCAAGCCGAGTATCGCACCGACCACCGCACCGATGATCAGTCCGTAAAACGCCAGTACGATGCTGGCGACCAACGGGCTGATGAGGTTGAACAGTCCGAAGATCCAGCCGATCAAGGCACCAGGAAGTGCCCCAGACACTGCCCCCTTCAGTGCGGCACCGCCGTAATTCAGCCGGCCAGTCACCTGTTCGACCATCTTCAGATCGTCGCCGATGATGGCCACTCTTTCCACCGGGAACCCCAGATCGGATAGCCGGTCCACAGCGCGCTCGGCGTCTGCGTAGTTGCTGAATACTGCGATGGGCCGGCGGCGTGCTGCGGCCGTCCCAGCAGCTCGCGGGTCCATGCCCGGACGCCGCCAAGGGTTGCTCATGACCTCGCCTCCTGGTCTCCGCCATTTCTGTCGCCTGGACCAGGCGTCCAGGCGATGTGAGGATCTGGTCACTAGCTGCCCGCGTGAGCTTGTTCAGCGGAAGCGGAGCCGCCGCCTGAGGATTGCTGCTGCTGTTGACCGCCCAGCGGGATCCGGCGCGGTTTACTCGCCTCGGAGATCGGGATGGTCAGCATGAGCAGGCCGCGGTCGTAATCCGCGGACAGCTTGTTCACATCGAGGTTGTCGCCGAGGAAAAGCTGCCGGGTGAAGGTGCCCAGGGCCCGCTCGTCGACGATCACCTCGTCGCCTTCTTCATACTCGGGCCGCCGCTCTGCCCGGATGGTGACCACGTTGCGCTCAACCGTCAGCTCGACATCATCCCGATGCACACCGGGGAGGTCGATCTGGACGAAGAATTCATCTTTCCTGCGCCATGCGGCCAGCGGCATCGTCCGCGGCCTGGTCGCGGTGCCCAGCATCTGCTCGGTAAAGCGGTCGAAGTCGCGGAACGGATCAAAACGCATCAGTGCCATGGTTGTTTCTTTCTGACGTTCGTGACAGTTTCAGCTGCCGGCTACCCGGCCGGACAGTCCCCGGGGCCAGCTCTGTCCACCCTCGCAAACATGACCATCCCTGGCCTGGCCCTAACGGGGCTAAATCGCCCCTTCGGGCTTCACCTGCAGGGACAAGAGGGCCACCATATGAGGATTGCCGTATGGGGATTCGGCTAGCGGGAGTTGGCGCATCACCGCGTGGTGAAACACGGGCTTCAGGAGGTCCCGATGCCGATCGGACAGGTCCTCTGCTCGGGCGATGCGTGCCCGTGTACCCGTCGATGACGTACCTTGCCGACGACGCGGTGGGGCGCGCCCTGGGTGATCTGCTCGCATCGTTTGGCCCGCTGCTCGCCTTGTCGATGGCGATGATCAGCAGCCGAGACGAGACAGAGATCCTGCGCATCGCCGCCACAGCCGTCTCGTCGCTCAGCGGTGGCCGGGTTGCAGCGGTCTACTTCGACGGCGAGTGGCACGGCGCCGGGTCGGCTGGTCGCCCGGCCGATGCCGACGTCCTGCTGGCCCAATTCGCCTCTCTTGGCCGCACCGGGGGAGCGGTGCATGTGGAAGGGGCCCTTTGGGCGTGGGCGTACCCTCTGTTCAGCCTTGAGGAGCTGGGCGGCTACCTGGTGGTCAGCCTCGATGCTGAGCCCGAGCCGCACTACCAGTTCCTGCTCAACGTGCTGGCCCAGCAGACCGGTGCTGCGCTGGCCAACGCCCGTCTGCACGCCCGGGAACGGGCCAGCGCTCAGCGGGAACGCGTCAGCGCTGAACGCGACCGGGCCATCGCTGACGACTTGCGTTCGGCGAACCTCGCCCTCGAAGAGGCGATGACCCAGCTGGCCCAGTCCTCAAGCGCGGTTCAGCGCAGCCTGGACATCCACGACAAGCTCACCGCGGCAGCCTCCGCAGGCCAAGGCCAGAACGGCATCGCGCACACGCTGCACCAGCTGACCGGCTTGCCGGTCGCGATCGAAGATCGCCACGGAAACCTGACCGCTTGGGCCGGTCCCGACCAGCCCGAGCCCTACCCGAAACAGACCCCCGCTCGCCGTGAGCAGACCCTGCAACGCGCCCTGGAGGCCCGGGCACCGATCCGCGACCGGGGCCGCCTGATCGTGCTGGCTGAACAGGACGGCCAGGTACTGGGCACCATCGCGCTCATCGACCCGGACCGAACCGCCGGGCAGAGCGAAAAGATCGCCCTGGAACACGCGAACACCGTGCTGAGGCTGGAGCTTGTGCATCTTCACGCGCTCGGCGAAGCAGAGCTGCGGGTACGGCGTGACCTCGTTGAGGAGCTGCTGGCCGGCACGGACCTCGACACCGCCCTCGACCGGGCCCGGGCGCTAGGGTACGACCTGGCCCGCCCCCATCGAGTGGTGCTGGTCACCAACGGGACTCCGCGTGTCGACCACGAGGCCTTTTATCACGCCGTGCGCCGGGCGGTGCGCTCCACCGGGATCGGATCACTGCTGGCCGCGCGTCCAGGCGGGGTCGCCGTGCTCAGTGACACCGACAAAGACTGGGAACAGTTCCGCACGGCGGTCATCGCTCAGATGGGACCGCGCGGGAGCTGCAGAGTCGGGGTGGGCGCACCGTGCATCCAGCCACCCGAGTTCCCTCGCTCGCACGGCCAGGCCCTGCTCGCGCTGAAGATGCAGGTAGCCACCAGTTCCCCAGAGCAGGTCACCCTGTTTGAAGATCTCGGCATCTACCAGCTGCTCTCGGAGATCCCCGACATCAACTCGGTTGAAGCGTTCATCCGCCGCTGGCTCGGTCGCCTGATCGACTACGACACCGACAAAGATGCGCGGCTGGTGGACACCCTGTCCTGCTACCTGGAATGCGGCGGCAACTACGACATCACCGCCAAGATGCTGTCGCTGCATCGCAGCACCCTGCGCTACCGGCTACAACGGATCCGGGATATCTCCGGTCGCAACCTCAACGACCCCAACACCCGGTTCCACCTGCAACTCGCCACCCGCGCCTGGACCACCGTCCACGCCATGCGCCAGCCGCTCTAAACCCCACCACCAGACGCATTTTCTGAGCAGACTGCTGTTTCAGGAGCCCCAAAAACAGCAGTCTGCATCCAGACCGCGGCGAGGCGGGCGGCCAGAGCCGACCTGGGAGGGTGAACCGGCGCGGCGTAGCTTGCACCGCCGGACCGATGCCGTGAAGGGCGCCCCGCGCGAAACATTGTCAACATGAATCCGAATCGAACCGCCGCTCCACCGGTTCCGGTCCCGCGCGGTGTCACCCCGTCCGGAGACGGCATCGTGGTGGGCACCGGGCCGGTCGATGCCGAGGCTTACATCGACTTCCAGTGCCCGTTTTGCAAGCAGTTCGAGCTGTGGGCCGGGCCGACCCTGGACCGGTTGCTGGCGGAGCAGGTCATCAGCTACATCCGCCACCCGATGAACTTCCTGGATGCGGCGTCGACCACCGCATACTCCACCCGGGCCGCCGCGGCCTCGGCGGCGGCGTCGGACGCCGGAAAGTTTCACGAGTACGCCCAGACGCTGTTCGAGTACCAGCCTCCTGAGGGCGGTCCCGGCCTTACCGACGGGCAGCTCGTCGAACTCGGCCAACGGGTTGGCATCACGGATCCGGAGTTCGCAGAGACGATCCGCAGGGGCACCTACCTGCCCTGGCCATCATTTGTGACGGAACGTGCAACGGCGCGAGGAGTAGCCGGGACACCAAGCGTATTCGTTCGCGGCATTCCGGTCGCTGCCCGCCCGGACATCATCGTCGCTGCCGTCAAGCGGGTCCTCGCCTGATTACTCAACGCCGCAAGAAATTCGATCAGCACTTGTTGAGGAGATTTAGATGACACAGGCCATTGACTGGGTCACCTATGCGGGACGTGTCCTTTACGACCCGGACGGTAACCCTATCGGCACAATCGAAGAGTTCTATATCGACAGTGACGGCGACCAGCCCGCGTGGGCGCTGGTCGCCACCGGACCTGCTGACGCACCCCTGTGCTTCGTGCCGATGCGGGAGGCGCGGATCTCCGACGACGACGATGACCTGCAGGTATCGGTGACCGGCGATGAAGTGCGCGACGCGCCTTCAGTGCAGCCCGGCGGTGAGCTGTCGCCCGATGAGGAGCGACGCCTTTACCAGCATTACGACATGCCCTACCCCGGAGACAGCACCCGAGCTGATAGCGCGCCGGCCAGCCAAACACGGGACCAACCAGACGCCGACGACCGCTCGGGCAAGCACCTTCCGCGCTTTTTGCGGCGGCTTTTCCACCGCGACCGTGACAGCTAGCCAACAAATGACTCGATAACAAAAGGATTGACATGGCCAACGGGCGCGTGGCGCAGCGCCAGAAAGCGAGGACCACTCGGACGGCGACAACCGTCTGGATCGGTCCGCCGGCCGCGCGCGCGGCCAGTTTCTGGTGGAGTTTGCGGCGTTGTTTCGCCGTGGTGTTGTGGCGGCATTCGCCGACCCACTACATGTCGCTGTCCGGCCAACGAGACGGACCTCCTGAGGAGGCCACCCCGGAGGATCTGCTTGCTGGCGCACACAGCGCGAGCCTGGCGATGGCTGTCGGCGCCGCACTGACGGCCGCTGATCATTCACCCGAGCACGTGCGGGTCGACGCGAACTGCAGGCTGGACCACTTGCCTAGCGGCGACCCCCGGATAGGCCAGATATCGCTGACGGTGACCGCCATGGTGCCGGGCATCGACGAGGACAAGTTCCACCGCATCGTGGAAGCCGCCGCGGTGACCTGCCCGATCTCCCAAGCGCTGCGGCACAACGTCGAGCTGGCCATCGACCGCAAGCTGGAGTGACCGGGCAGGGTCTTTTGGCTAACCGATACCAAACTCGTGAGGAGATGAGGATGACGACACAGGCTGACATCGGGAGCAAAGAGCGTGACCTCGTCGTCAAGTGCATCGGCGAGGCGTACGAGGCGCTGCACCTCATGCCTGGTGTGGACGAGAACGGCCCGGTCCTGGTGTGGCTTGCCGACCAGTTCGTCCAGATCCAACGCCGAGCAGACAAGCCCTCCTGAGCATCCGCTGATCAGATGATCACCACGGAAACGATCAATCGCATCGTGGGGTTCGCGGGCAACGGGCTGCCGGTGGTGTCGCTGTATGTGCGGGTACCTCCGGATCTGCGCAGCCGCGGCGCCATGGTCCGTAGCCAGATAGACAGCCGGCTGCACGAAATCCGGCCGATGGCCGAGGATCACGCGCTCGGCCACGACGCGATGATGTCGCTGCGTGGTGACATCGGTTGGATCGCGGGGGTGGCTGAGGAACATAGCTGGCCACCCGGCACGGTGGCGCTGTTTTCGTGCAGCGGTCGCGGGTTTTTTGAACAGGTGCAACTGCCCCGGGGCGTGCGCGACCGCGTCATCGTCGACGAGACGCCGTGGGTCCGTTCGATGCTGGCGGTGCTGGACGAGTACCAGCGGTGCGGTGTTGCCGTGGTGCACCGGGACTCGGCCCGGATGTGGGAGCTCTACCTGGACCAGATGCGTGAGGCGGGCACGCTGCGGCTGTCGGGCGATCCGGGCCGCAACGACCACAAAGCCGATGAGCTGACCAAGCGGCACTTCCGCCAGGTGGTCACCATGTTGGAGGAGCTATCCCGGACTGACGGATGTGAGCTGTTGGCCATCGGCGGTCCCCGGCCCGAGTTGCCCCGCTTCCTCGACTTCCTCCCGTCGGACCTGCGCCGACGGGTGGCCGGCACTTTTACAGTCGACGAGGCGACGTTCAGCGTCGGGGACCTCAAGCAGCAGGCCAGCGCGATCGTGGGCCGCTACGAGCGGTCTAAGGAGGAACGCCTGGTGGCCGAGACAGTGGAGACGGCAGCCGCCGGCGGCCTGGCCGCAGTCGGCCTACCGCCGTGCCTATGGGCCGGCAGCGTCGCCGCGGTGAGTCACCTGATGGTCCAGGATGGAGCGATCAGGCCGGGCGTGATCTGCGACCATGACCGCTGGCTTGCCCTGGCTGGCGAGACTTGTCCCTTGTGTGAACGCCCGGTCCGGCGCGTCCCCGACATCATCGACGAGTTGGTCGAGGTGGTGATCGACGAGGGCGGCTCGATCAAGCACATCGGCGCGGACACCGTGCTCAAGGAGCACCTGGTTGCGGCGTCGTTGCGGTTCCCGCTTCCGCCCCAGCCGGACGACTGATCTCGTCGGAGCGCGTCGATGTGCCAGGCAGCAGCGGCACGTTGCGCCGCTGCGCGCGATATGCCTGCCCATTGGACACGCGCTGCCGTGGCCGACGGTCGTCTCCGGGTGGAACGGGGATAAGGCGCCGGGCAATGGGCGTTCCCACCACCGCGCGGTGGCATACCGGGCACAGTGGCGCCCCGTCGAGGGTGTACGGGGACAAGGTGGGCACACCGTCCTGGGAATAGAACTCAAATTCGGCCCCGTCGGCGTCGGTGTAGGTCACGACGTCGTAGTCGACAACGGACTGCCAGTGCGACTCCGGGCAACGGAACTCCACCCGCTCCACGGCAATGTCCGTAATCACTGGGACTCTCCTCAAGGTAACGGGAAAGCAAGCGCGCTGCGGATCACCGTGACGGTTACCGCTCCCGGCGGCGTCGGCCTGGGGGAGTGAACCAGTCGGCAAGATTTCCACCTGCCGGAGCGGTCCGGCTGTGCCCGCTGCACTGCCACCATCGCGGTGACGCGAGCGGGAGGTGACGGCATGACTCATCCGTCGGGTGTCCCGGTGTTCGAGCGGTTCTTCCGCTCGGTTGCGAGCATCGACATTGACAAAAATGATGTGCGACGGTTCCGCGACTTCGTCGACCAGATGATCGACGACATCGCCATTACCGGGCGCGCGTCGGCCAAATGGAACGGGCGCGACGTCATCGCACCGCAGGACTTACCGATCACCAAGGGCGTCCAGGAGCGCATGCGCGAGTTTGACAAGCTCGATGAGGCCGAGGAGATCCGCGAGTTGCTGCGTCAATCGGTGCGGCGGCCACCGGCCGACGTCACCTTCGCTGAGGAGACCGAGCAACTGCTGCCAGAGCTGTTCGGTGGTCTGAGCATCGCACTGGCGCGGTCGTTCCGGGTGATCGATCCAAAATTGACCAATCCGTCAACCGAACACTGGGAACGGGCTTTCGACGTATTCAGGCTGGTGTTGTGATGGCCGACCCACAATTGTTCGCCATCCACGAGCTCGATCCGCAGGTGGCGGAGTCCGCGTCCGCGACGCCGGGGGAGATCGCGACGCTCGAACTGTTGCACCGGCCGACTGAGGCGTATCAGCTGGATGTGCACGGCTTTGCCTCCGGCCCGGTGAGCGTCGAGGAGGCGTCCTGCACTGACCAGGCCCGGATGCGGCTGCCCAGCGGCGATGCCGACTACGTGATCAGCCTGCCGGTCCGAGGTGCCGTACTGGCCATGTACCGGGGCAAAGAGCTCGACTTGCGCCCCGGGCAGGCTGTGGTGTTCCGGCCGCCCGCTGAGGCGGTGATGACCACCGCCGACGATTTCGACGTCCTCGTCGTACGGGTCGACGCCGCCGCCTTGGAGGATGCTCTGGAGGGGCAGCTGGGATATCCCGTGCGCCGGCCACTTCCCCTGGCCCCGACCCTTGACCTGGACAGCGCAGGGGGCAGGGGATGGGCCACGTTGCTTCGTTATCTGCTAGGCGCGGCCGTCCCGGGTGGCCCGCTGGCGAACCCGATGATCGCTGAGCCGCTGCAGGATGCGCTGCTGGCCTGGTTGCTTCAAGCGATCGATCACCCGTACCGGGAAGCCCTGGACGCATCCGTACGGTCGTGGGGACCACGCGCGGTGCGCCGCTGCGTCGACACGATCGAGGCTTTCCCGCAGCGGCCGTTGACCACAGCCGGGCTGGCGGCCGACGCGGGCATGAACGTGCGGGTGCTGCAACAGTGCTGGCGCCGGCACCACGACATGACGCCGATGGGCTACCTGCGCGGTGTCCGGCTCGCCTGCGCCCACCGGGATCTGCAGGAGCATGCGCCCGGGGAGACAACGGTCTCCGCTACCGCCTTCAATTGGGGCTTCGCCCGGCCGGCCCGCTTCACGACCCGCTACACCAGGCGCTACGGCCTGCCCCCGCACCAGACCCTGCGCGGTCCCGCCTACGCCTGAATGTCTCCATGTCGGGGATGTGGGGGGTTGGTACAGGTCTGGAGCATCTCAGCGCATCGGGGTGGGCATTGCAGTTACGCCAGGGGTGCCTGCGGACGCGTCGACTGCCTGGCAGCTCGATGCCTGCCGGATTGCGGACTCCAGGCTGACCGGGCGGACCAGGTCCAACAGGGTCCTGCCCTCGGTCGGCACGAGCAGGGAACTAATCCCGGCAAGCGTGTACACCAGGGTGTAATCACGCTCGTTTTGTGGGACCGCATCCAGCTCAGCAGAGCCCGCTGCGAACGCGTCGCGCAGCTTGGACAGGGTAGTCACCAACAGCTGGTTCACTTGCGGACCTTTGATCACTGGAGCAGGTCCGGCAGCGGAGATATCAGCCAGCGCGGCATCCAGGGCATCGACATGATCGCGCAGGTAGGTATGGAAGCGCTTGCGGGAGCCTTCGAGATCGTGAGTGTCGAGGCGGGGCGGGCTGCCCGCGCCGACGACGGGGAGCAGCGCGCCGCAGATTCGCTCGCTCCACGCTACCGTCGGGTCGGAAGTGGTGAAGTTGGCATGCGATGGGGTCGAGGATTCAGCGGACTGCGCTGGAGCTGGTCGTTGGCTATTGGAGCAGGCTCCAAGCACGGCGCCCACGAGAACCCCTGCCAGCAGGAAACGCAGCTTCGGGGCTGACCGTGGCCCTGGCCTGTTCCTCATTGTCTGATCGTTCAAAAGGGTCGTTCCCCGGGATTGGTCCCGCGGGTATGAAAAACGGCCGTACGAGCAGACCCATGAGGACCACGCGGTTGCTTCCCGCGCACGCCTGAGTGCCCCCGATGCGGCGTGCTGCCCCCGGGAAGGCGGTCACGGGTCGGCAGCCAAGCGCGCGCGTTCCTTCTCGACGTCCCAGCCGTGGGGGGTGGGCCAGACTAGGGCCATCTCGTCAAGTTGCTCAGCGAGAATCTTCGTGACCGCCCAATTACGGTACCACTTACGGTCAGCGGGCACCGCATACCATGGCGCAGCCTCGGTGTTGCATCGTGTGAACGCGTCCGAATACGCCTGCTGGTAATCGGTCCAATAGGCGCGCTCGTCAACATCGTGCGGGTCGTACTTCCAGTGTTTCGTGGGGTCGTCGACCCGCGCCAGCAGCCGCTCACGCTGTTCCTCCTTTGAGATGTGCAGGAAGCATTTAACGACCCGGGTACCTGATGCGACGAGCTTGCCCTCGAAGCGATTGATGACGCCGTAGCGGCAGGACCAGATTTCGGGTGGCACAAGCTCGTGCACCCGAACCACGATCACGTCCTCATAATGCGAGCGGTCGAAAACACCGATAATGCCAGGCGGTGGCAAACGTCGCTTCACCCGCCATAAGAAATGATGTTCGCGCTCTTCGATCGTCGGCTGCTTGAACGCGTGATATTGCAGCCCCATGGGGTCCATGAGCCCGAGGACATGCTTCACCGTGCCGCCCTTGCCGGCGGTGTCCATGCCTTGCAGGACGAGCAGCAGGCTGCGCCGGCCACCGGCACGCCCTTCGGCGTGGAGCTGTTCTTGCATATCCGCCAGGCGAGGCCGTAGGTGACACATCTCCGCTGTCGCGTCGCTCTTACCCGCGCCGGTGAAACCAGGTGTCGCCCGCGTGTCTATCGCCTGGAGATCCACCGAGCCGGCGGGCAGGCGTAGCAGGTCACTGATCCGCAGCACAGACTCCGATTTGGCCACAAACGAACGCTTGCAGGTGCCCACAAGACCGGCAACGCCAAGCGGCCCGGTGTCGGGACTGCGGTAAACCTTGCCGATGGTCTCCAGGCGCGCCGTGGTCATCCTCAACCCCCTATCGGGTTCGGGGATGCACCAGCCCACCGTCCGTCGTGCCGCCCGGGAGCGGCTCATCGACGTGCGTGAGATGCGCACCGGTCACCGGGCAGAAGCCCTTGCGCGAGACGCAGTGCGTGAAGGGGCAAAGATACTGATCGCCGCAGGAGGAGACGGAACGGTGAGCGCCATCGCGGCGGTGGCAGTTGAGCACGACATCCCGCTGGTGGTGGTCCCTTGCGGCACGCGAAACCACTTCGCCAAGGACTGCGGGGCGGATGTCACCGATCCGGCGGGTGAGCTCGCCGCGCTCGAGGACGGCCATGAGATACGAGTCGATGTCGGGACGATCAACGGCCAAGTGTTTCTGGACAACGTCTCGATCGGCTTCTACGCCGCGATGGTGCGCGATCCGGACTATCGCCGGCGCCGGATCCGTGTCGCGGCGCGGTACGTTCAGCGTGCCGTGTTCCCGGGTAGACCTCGCACGTCCCTGCACATGCCGGTGCCCCCACGGGTCGTGGCCCCAGAGCAGGTGCTGGTAGCTCTGGTGTCCAACAACGCGTACTTCCCGGGCGTCGCGCCCGGTCCGGCGCTGCGTCCCCGTCTCGATGAGGGCATGTTGTGGGTGTACCTCATGGGCCTACCCGGTGCGCACCGTCGGCTACCGGCAAGAGTGGCACGAGGCACAGGTCGGCTGATCACCGGTCGTACTTTGGTGGCCGCATGGCCAACCGCACAACAGACGATGACCACCGACAGCTCCTCAATTCCTGCCGGCGTTGACGGTGAGGCCGCCGAGCTCGACACCCCGCTGGAGTTCACGATTTGTCCCCGCGCGTTGCGGCTGCTGCAACCCAAACGTAACGAGCCGGTAGATCGGCAGTTCTCCCTTCGATGGTGATATTAAAATTCGGCTTCTGAGCCGCGGCTGCTTATTGTGCCGCTTCGAGTTGCGCGCCACAGCGGCGCACCTACACTGGACCGTAGGGGAATTCCATTGGCGAGCCCGTCGGAAACCGAGGTATCAGCGCACGGAAACTTTCATCTAGTACACAACAATGGGGACGAAGACGATGGCAAGCAACGCGAAAAGCCTACACGGGCAGGATCTGCACAGACGAAATTTTTATGAGGCCAACCTGCGCGACGCCGACCTCACCGACGCCGACCTCTCCCACGCTGATCTCAGCCGCGCTGATCTCAGCCGCGCAGACCTCAGCCGCGCAGACCTCACTCACGCCAAGCTCACCGACGTCGATCTGACCCACGCCAAGCTGGTCCATGCCGACCTCACCAACGCCAACTTCAGCGATGCCAACCTGACCCACGCTGACCTCACGCACGCCGACCTCACCGATGCCGACCTCACCCGCGCTGACCTCATCCGCGCCAACCTCACCGACGCCAACCTCACCGACACGAACCTCACCCAGGCCAAGCTGATCCATGCCAACCTGACGCGCGCGAAACTGATCCACGCGCGCCTCACCCGCGCCAAGCTGATTCAGGTTGTCCTGGCTGATGCAGACCTCACCGACGCCAACCTCAACCAGGCCACCATCATCGACGTTGACCTCACCAACGCCACCGTCCACGGCGCCTATTTCGACGACTACGATGAGCTGGTCAAAGACGCCACCGTGAACGGAGTCGACCTCCAGCGGGCTCGGTTCGGTAGTGGGGGATGAGAACGGAGCTCTACGGGAGGACGGCGACCAGATCCTTCGGCAGGCTCGCCCGCACGTTCTGCCATTCCCCCTCGGTGATGTGGCGGCGGACAGCCTCGATGACGACATCGACCATGCGCTCCGTGCCGCCGGGAACCTCGTAGGGGAATTCCTGGCGAACCCGCTGAAGGAAGTCGTCCCGATGCATCTTCACCGGAACTTTCGTCGGATCCCAACCCTCGAAGTAGATTCCGCGGATCAGCATCGGTAGTTGCGCCGAAAGATGCGCCGTTTCCTCGACGGTCAGGCGGTCGCGCAGTGTGTGCAAGACCGCCCGCAGACCGCTGTAGGACTGGTTACGGAGATCCTTCGGCCAGCCGTATGACTCCTCGATGTGCTTGAGGACTCCGTTCGTCTTCTCCAGGGTGGTATCGAACGTCTTGTATCCGGTGAAACTCACGTAAGTACACCTCGGACGTTTGTGTCGTTCCGCTTTGCTGAGCTGCCGCTGTGCGGCGTTGCCCATGATGGCTCGCCATGCCCAGGCCACGCATGCGCCCGGCAGGACAGGCTGTGCCGACCTGGTTAGGCCTGCCAGGCTCAGGTCCTGGGCTCGGCTACGTTGTTTTCATGAGCGCATCCAGCATGCCATGCAGATGCGCTACCGCAAGTTCTATATCATAATATTTTTGTCGCCCGGCGCGCGACTCGGCGGCCAGCAATCCACAGCGGTGGACTTTCTCGAAATCGCCGTACGGAAACTTGTAGCGACCCTTGGTTTCTTCGCCTTGCTCGTCATCTACGCCGAGATGCCATTTGGCGTAATTGGTGTAGCCGCACCGTTGGATGAATTCGTTTTCCTGCCGGGTGGACGGCTGGTGTTCACTCCACGCATCGCGGTCATCGGTGACGTACTTTCCGTTTCTGATCAGGCTCTTCGCATAGTCGAAGGCCCTATTGTTGAGCTTGACCGTCATCGTTCTCCATTCGATCCCGCCGCACTGATCAATCGCCGTTGGCGGGTGCTGCTGATCGGAGGTAGTGGACGAACCAGTCCCGTGCCAGGGCAGCTACCTGCTCCAACGTCCCTGGTTCTTCGAACAGGTGCGAGGCACCCGGGATGATCACCAGACGTTTCTCCCCTGCCAGCCTGTCCATCGCCTGCCGATTGAGGTCGATCACGATCGGGTCGCGCTGCCCCACGATCAGCAGAGTGGGTTGGTGCACTTCGTGGAGGTGTCCGCCGGCGAGGTCGGGCCGTCCGCCGCGGGAGACCACCGCCTGCACGGTGGTCGGCCGGACCGCGGCGGCGATCAGCGCGGCCGCGGCGCCGGTGCTGGCACCAAAGAGCCCGACGCCCAAGCCGGCGGTGGGTTCGTTGCCGGCCATCCAATCGGTCAGCACCCTGACCCGCACGGCAAGCAACTCGATGTCGAACCGCAAGGCTCCGGTCCGCATGTCAACCTGCTCTTCCTCCGGGGTAAGCAGGTCAGCAAGCACGGTGACCAGACCGGAATGGTTGAGCTCACCGGCTACGTAGCGGTTGCGCGGGCTATGGCGACCGCTGCCACTGCCGTGGGCAAACAGCACCGCACCACGCGGGGACTCCGGCAGCCCGAAATCGGCTTCCAGCACGACGCCTGCGGCGGGAATCTGACGGCTCTGGTGGATCACGTTTGGGGCGCTCACCGCGCTAAGGCTCCCCCTTCTGTGCGCCGGCGCATTGCTTCAGACTGCGAATGGATAGGTTTCGGGAGCCTCACCCTCCTCCCAGCCGGCGGTGCGTTCCAGTGGCTCGACTGCCCGGGTGTCGTCGATATGCACCACGGCATCGAACTGGTCAGACACCCGGGCCTGGAAGTAGTGGCTCTGGCGCTCGGTGTCCGGCCGGTAAATCACACCGATCGCGCGTTCCAGCCGCGCCGCGCGCAGAGTTTCGGCGGCGTGCGCAGCGGTACCGAAGCGCAGCATGAATTCTCTTTGCCCCGCTTCGTGGAACAATTGTTCGACACTGCCGGGCAGCGCCGGGCGTACCCATTTGCGTTGCGCTGGTCCGCCCCAGTCATCGGCTGCGGTGACGGTCCCGCGATAGGTGGTGAAACCCAGGTTGCGGCAGTCGCTGCCGAGATCCTCGCGCATCAGCTGACCGACGTTGCACTCCCCGCGGGCCGCCATCTCCGTGGCTCGGGCATCACCGATATGGGAGTTGTGCTCCCACACGACCAGCTTCGCCGGAGTTTCCCGTTGGCGGGTCAGATGGCCGTGCAGGGCATGCAGGGTGTCGACCATGTGGCGGTCTCGCAAGTTCCACGACAGCGCCCGGCCGGTGAACATCGACCGGTAGTACTCGGCGGCGTCCTTCACAATTTTGGCGTTTTGCTCGGCGTAGAAAAATTCGTCCTCGGCCAGCAAACCGCCTCGCCTGGCGTACTCCACGGCGTGTCGCTGCAGATCGACGAGCTGGTCGACGACTTCCTGCTCGCAGGTCTGACCCGCGCCGAACGCGGCGGCGAAACCATAGGTCTGGCCGTCGTCGCCGCCGTAGTGGTCAAAGCAGGCATAGCGCTCTCGGGCGCGCGCGGCGGCAGCGGGATCAACCCGCTCGAGGTAGGCGATGACCTCATAGATCGATCGGTACAGGCTGTAAAGGTCCAGCCCGTAGAAACCGGCCTTGCCCCGCTCATCGCGGACCCGATCATTGTGCTCACGCAGCCACCCGACAAAGTCGACCACCACGGTGTTGCGCCACATCCAGGTGGGAAAGCGCTCAAAGCCGCGCAGGGCCTCCTCCGCCGTGGCGTCCTGACTGCGGCCGTGGACGTACCTATTCACCCGGTAGGCGTCGGGCCAATCGCCCTCGATTGCCACCGCAGAGAATCCCCGCTGCTCAATGAGGCGCCGGGTGATCTCCGCGCGGGCGGCGTAGAAATCGCGGGTGCCATGGGAGGCCTCCCCCAGCAGGACCACCGTGGCGTCGCCGATCAGCTCGAACAGCACCTCATCGGAGGGCACACCGTTCTCCGTGGGCAGCGCCGCCAGCCGGATAACCCCCACCTCGGTGAGGTAAGGGACTCCCGTGGCGGCCGGTGCCCCAGTCGTCCCGGTGGCCGCCGTTACCGCGGCTGCGGCGGCACGCAGCAGGTCGCGCACTTCCTCGTCGGTGGTCTGGGTGAAGTCCCAATACGACCGGCCGACCGCCAGAAACGGCGAGGGAGTGGTTGCGCAAACCACCTCATCGACGATCTCAGCGAGTTCCTGGCAAGTGGACTGCGGCGCCACTGGCACGGCGACGACCATCCTGCCCGGCCGGTGCTGGCGTAGCGCCTCGATCGCCGCGCGCATGCTGGCGCCGGTGGCCAGACCGTCGTCGACCAGGATCACCGTCTTGCCCGCCAGGTCGGGCATGGGGCGGCCCTCCCGGTAAGCCTGCTCACGGCGCAGCAGTTCGCGGCCCTCCCGCTCGGCTATCCGCTGGATGACCTCAGGCGTTATGTCCAAGCCGCGGACGACATCGTCATTGATGACGACTACCCCGCCACTGGCGATCGCCCCCATGGCCAGCTCCTCGCGCCCGGGCACGCCAAGCTTGCGGACCACGAAGACGTCGAGTGGCGCGCCGAGGGCCTGCGCGATCTCGTAAGCCACCGGCACACCGCCTCGCGGCAGCCCCAGAACTATCACATCCGAGCGTCCCCGGTAGTGATCCAGCAAACCCGCCAGCACCCGGCCTGCATCCCGACGATCACGGAAAAGCCGATTCGGCGCCCTGGTTGCTGTCGGCTTCAGATCTCCACCCCTCTGGCGTTGCGACGAATCTGTCCGCGTCATCGAGACAGACCCCCGATTCGCTGCACTGGTGGTGGCAGGGATGCCGACGGGAAAGCCGCACCGGCTTGCATGACAACAACCTCCGCGATGTGACCCGTGGGTACCCCCTGTGGTCAGAAGTACCCGTCGACGCTGATCCTGCGCGCTCTAGCACGCGGAAACCTCGCCCTACCAGCGCCAGAACCCAGCCGCCGGGTTGACCCGGCAGGCCCGGTAACCATTCGGGAATATGCGTTGACCGGAAGATCTGCTTTCTGAGGTTGACTCGGCGCACCTTCTTTCGTGCCGCCAGGCTCAGGCCAACGCCGTAGCGGTTAACCCAAGCTCGCAAGCGCGTCAACGTCTCAGCCCCGGACCCGCGATAAGGAGCAGAAGTGATCGAAGTAAGCCAGTCGGTGTCGACCAGCGCTGAGCGGATCTTCACGGTCCTCGCGGACGGCTGGCTGTACCCGCTGTGGGTGGTGGGTGCTACCCATATGCGCGATGTGGATCCGGGCTGGCCTGCGGTCGGGACGCGGATTCACCACTGCGTGGGTCCGTGGCCGCTCAACATCCGGGATGCCACCACCGTCGTTGCGGTCGAACCAGGGCGAATGCTCGAGCTCCATGCTCGCGTGTGGCCTACCGGAGCCGCCAAGGTACGCATTGTCCTCACGCCGGTAGGGGACAACCAAACTCACGTAACCATGGGGGAGATTTTCGACCGGGGTCCGGCTCAACACCTGCCCACAAGTGTTCAGGCCGCTCTGATGCGGCCCCGCAACATCGAATCCCTACGCCGGCTCGCCGACATCGCCGAGCACCGCGATGTGGTGTGCACACCTTACCGCGAAGATAGTGATCGGCCGGATCCTCGCCCGGCGAGCATGCAATGACGCAATGCAGGAGGCGACCATGTCAGACCCGCAACGTCTGCAGCATTTGGCGATTCTGGCCGGCCCGCCCAAGCTGAACCACGAGGAACTGCTGGCCGCGCAGAAAGAAACGCTCGATAGGCCGAGGCGTCCGTACGGGCGGGCCGCCCGCTTACTGTTTAACGCCCTCGACACAGTATACGGACGGGAACGCACCTTGGGCAAATTCAAGGTTCTTGAACTAGTCGCCCGGGTACCCTACCAGTCGTGGGAGCAAGTCGCCTACGTCGCCATCACTCATATCCACGAGAAGACCGGGATGGCTCGGCGTATCTACGAGCGGGTGGCGGAGTCGCGCGCCCAGCAAGACAACGAACAGTGGCACCTGCTCATCATACAGGAAATGATCGATAACGCCAGACTGGAAGACGGAAGAATCAAATTCTTCTGGATACCGCAGATGCTAGCGTGGGGATACTATCAGTTATCTTGGTTCCTGTTCGTGGTGCGACCAGGCTGGTCTTACCTGCTCAACGCGGACTTCGAAGACCACGCAGAGCACGAGTACATGGAGTTAGTGGCCGAGCATCCAGAGTGGGAACACACCCCATTCATATCCGAGTTCGCTGACGATTACGGACACTTCGACTCGCGGGCCGACTTGTTCCGCCAAATAGGGCACGACGAACGCGTGCACAAAATAGAAAGCCTGAACCGACTCAAGCGCCCCCGCTTCCCCTAACAAGGCCGTGTGTCGCGTCCCCGTGCCCGGTGTGTCGTGCGCTCATTGCGCGGTGTCATGCCTAGAGCCGCAGACAGGTTCCCCGATCGAGTTGAGCCGGCACGGCGGCTGCTGAGCACAGACGCACGACACACCGGGCACCGGGGCACGACACACCAGGGAGGGGAGGAACGGGGACATGACTGAGCCCGGGAGCCAGGCGTCGGCGGAGCAGCCCGGCGTACTGTTCGACCTCGACGGCACACTCATCGACAGTGTTTACCAGCACGTTCTTGCGTGGCAGGAGGCACTCAGCGGGTCCGGAATCGATCTTTCGGTATGGAAGATTCATCGACGCATCGGCATGAGCGGTGGCCTGTTCGTCAGCGCTTTGCTGCGCGAGACCGGTGGTTCACTGTCCGCCGATGAGATCAGAGCTCTCAACCTTGCGCATGCCGAGGCATACATCCAGCGCCGCGACACTGTCCGACCGTTACCGGGCGCCCGTGAGTTGCTCGCGGCGCTGACAGAGCACCACGTGCGGTGGGCTATCGCCACGAGCGGATTGGCGATCGCAGCTCAGCCCGCGCTGGACATGCTGGGATTGCCGCCGGATACCCCTCTGATTACGCGGGATCAGGTCCGCTACGCCAAACCAGACCCCGACTTATTCCTTGCCGCCGCGGCGCGGGTGGGCACCGATATCCACTCTGCTGTCGTCGTCGGCGACAGCATCTGGGACCTGCTCGCCGCGCGGCGGGCCGGGGCCCTTGGCGTCGGCCTGCTCTCCGGCGGCTACGGCCGGGAAGAGCTTGAGCGCGCCGGTGCGTACCGCGTCTATGCAGATCCCGCCGATCTTCTCCTACATCTGGACGAAATCGGCATTCGCGATTTAGTTCCTCCCCTACCCGCTACCGAGATGTGCCGCCGCGACATCTCAGCCTGGACCGAGCATTGATCACCTTTGGCGGCCGGTCGCCATGGCGCGCAGTCGCGCGATGCGGTCCCTGGTGTCGGGATGGGTGCAGAACATTCTCATCAGCGTCCGCCCCGAAAACGGGTTGACGATCATCAGCGCGCTGACCGGCGCGGTGCTGCCCGTCGCTGGCAGCGGCCGGGCCTGCACAGCTCGCTCGATCTTGGCCAGGGCAGACGCGAGCGCTAGCGGATCTCCGGTGACCTCAGCTCCCGAGGCATCCGCGGCGTATTCGCGGGAGCGGCTGATCGCGGCCTGGATCAGTCCGGCGGCTAGTGGACCCAGGAGAGCGATCAGCAGAATCTGCAGGAAGCCGGCGCCCGAATCGTCGTCGCTGTTGCCGAACCCAAACAACGCGCCGAGCTGCGCAAGGTCAACCAGAATCATGATCATGCTCGCGAGCCCAGCCGCGACCGATGCGATAACGATATCCCGGTTGCCGACGTGGCTGATTTCGTGTCCCAGAACCCCGCGCAGCTCCCGCTCGTCCAGCACATCGAGGATGCCGCTGGTGACGCAGACTGCAGCGTGCGACGGGTTGCGGCCCGTGGCGAACGCATTCGGTGTCGAGCTGGGGCTGATATAGACCCGGGGCATCGGCAGGCCCCGCCACCGCCCAGAAGCCGACCGACTAACAAGATCAACGCGGACAGCGCCCCGAGCAGCACTGCTGTTTTGAATGCGTTGCCGACACCGCGCCTCGTCTTCCCGTTCATATGTTGAATCGTGCGCCGCGTAATGGTTGTCAGGCTTCGGCATGGGAGCCGGAATCGCATGGGCCAGAGTCGACCTGGCGGCGCGAGCACGACTAGCCCACATTCAGCATCGCCGACCCAAGCAGTCCTCCCGGGACGAGACGGTGCACCCAGAATCGCGCCCGTGGGCCAAGTACAGCAGGCAACTTCACCAAGCATGATCTCCGAGGGTCAGATCACGACGGTGAAGGACGGCTCAGATGGACGGCAAATCAGTGGGCGCCGACCCCCTCCCTCGCTGCGCGGGCTCTCGCCCGGTGGTTTCTCATATCCATGCCCCTGACCTGATCGGCGTCGCCGTTGAGAGGGTCGCAGCTGGCGTCACGCTCGTGCGGGTCCGCGGGGAAGTCGATTTGCTCACCGCCCCGTTGCTGCGAGCCGAACTGGATCACCAAGTTGATCTGATGCCGTCGGTACTGATCATTGACCTCACCCGGGTCGCCTTCTTCGGCGCAAGTGGCGTTGAGGTGCTGATCGAGGTCTACCAGCGAGCGCGCCGGACCGAAACCCTGTTACGTCTTGTAGCCAATACGCGAGCGGTAGCCCGGATGGTCAAGATCCTCCAACTTGATCGCCTCTTCCCCATCTACCATGAACTCGCCGACGCTCTGACCGGATGAAGTCACGGCTCGTCTCGCCTGGAGATCGGCTCGCCAGATGACGACACACGGCACAGTTGCATTGAGCGATCGGTCTATCTGACCTGCTCCATCCGCCCGCTCAAGAGCCATGCGACAGGTCTTCAGATGTCCGATTTATTGGGGTTTATCCGGGCGATCGAAGGGTCTTGCCTCCCTCCTGGTGCACGGCGAGGACCCTCTTTGCCTCGATGCAACAGTGCCGGACGGCCCGGTGTCGGCCCTGTCCCGGCCCAGTCAGCGCAGAGTAATGGCACGAATCGATCAGCTGATAATTTGATTTGACGGGCTCTGCCCGGTGGCCCTGTCCTGAGAGGCTAACCCGGCGCCCGGCTATCACCCCGGCGGAGCGAGGTTTTCCGGCGACGTGGCACCTAGCGTTACTCCTCGTCACGGCCACGAGCAATCCTGCGTGCGAACGCTGGCACGGCATCGGGCCGCGGCCAGTGTCCCGCAGGACAGCGAGCACGCCGAATGCCACGACTACCACTCCGGGAGGTCGACGCCATGCAACCCGATTCACCTGCGTCGTCAGAATCTGGGCTTAGCCCGAGTATGGAGCAGCGTGCCGCCGCGGTGTTGCTGGTGGATTTGCGGCAGGCATGGCCGATGTTGCTGGTGCGCGCGGTACTGGCGGTGGCGCTAGGCCTGGTCGCGCTGATCTGGCCCGGGATCACGCTGGTGATCCTGGCGTGGGCCTTCGGGATCTACGCCGCCATTGACGGCATCACTCAGATCATCGACGGGATCCGCCACCGCACCCAGCCTCGGTGGTGGCTGAGCCTGCTGCTCGGCCTGCTCGGCCTTGTCGCTGGGGCGGTCGCGCTGGTCTGGCCCGGCATGACCGCAATCGTCCTCGCAATCCTGGTCGGCGCCTGGGCGGTGGTTACCGGGGTCGGTGAGGTTTTCGCGGCGGTCCGGCAGCTTCGCAGCGAGCGGCGAGGCGGGCTGTTGCTGCTGGCCGGAGTGCTGTCGGTGGTAGCCGGGGTGCTGATCCTGGTTTGGCCGGTCCCCGGCGCGATCGTGCTGGCGCTGCTAATCGGGTGGTTCTCCATGCTATACGGCATCGTGCTTGCGGTGCTGGCCATGCAGCTGCGCAGCGCCGCGCAGTCCCCACCTGGCTTGGTCTCGCCTTCGGCCTGACATCTCGCATCGCTGCCAGGCCGACCGGGACACGGCTGTGTTGGATGCAGCATCGTCAGCGCCGAACTCCGTAGAGGCCGTTGTCCGCGGGCACCTGCTGACCGTTGAATCGCCACACACCGGAGGTGACCACTCGGTCGATGCGGATCGCCGCCCACCGCACCACATTCCTGCTGCACGGAGATGTCTGTGCTCCTTCACCGTGCGCTAGTCCCGTCGCCTCGCCACCGCGAGGTGGCTGCGAAGTCTCGTGCGTCCGTTACTCACGTAGCCCTGTAGGTCGTGCGAGCGCCCGCGCGAGTTCGATTTGACGCGGGTTCGATCTGATGCGCCCCGGTCGCGGGGTCGCGCCGAGCGCCGCCACACCAGAAACGTGAGCGCCAGCACCAGGATAAGAGCCATCAAGATGAGCAGCTCTATCCCTTGCGGATCCCAGTGAAACGCCGGTTCGGCTTGAGCGGTCAGGATGAGCACCCTGCGGATTCCGGCGATCAAGCCTACGACGATGAAGGGCCCAGGATCCAGCGCACCCCCGTGTTTGATCGCAATGGCGACCGTGTGAAGCAGCTCGGCTACGATGAACAGCAGAAGGGCCTCGTTGAGGACTGCGAGCACGATCGCTGGCAGGTTGTATGGACTAGCCAAGACGACTGCGATCTGCCGCATGGTGTGGATGATCAGCGCGACTCCCAGTGCCGTCAGGAGTACCGCTACGACTACATGAATACTGTCTTCCACAAATGTGGTGGCACGAACGATACGTGCCAGGTGCCGGCCGGGACGGACAGGCAATCCGGGTGTTCTCTGGCTCATTTTGATGTGCTCTCACGTTGTTTGTTGAGCGCTTCTAGCATGCCGTGCAGACGGGCCACCGCGAGTTCTATGTCGTAGTATTTTCGTTGCCCGGCCCGTGACTCCGCAGCGAGCAGCCCGCAGCGGTGGACTTGTTCGAAGTCGCCGTAGGGGAACTTGTACCGACCCTTGGTGTCTTCGTCGTGCTCATCGTCTATTCCGAGATGACATCTGGCGTATTCGGAATAGTCATGCTGCCGGATGTATTCATTCTCCTTCTGCGCAGAGGGCTGGTGTTCGCTCCACGCGCCCCGCCCGTCAATGGGTACATTCCCGACAGGATCGGGCTTGTGGGTGCCGAACTGGTTGTCCACGTCATGCGACCTGGGTGTATTCGTGTATGAGCCCGTCGAGCAGGTCGCGGGCTCATGTGCTCGACTGTGGGCGGTACGGGTGCCATTGTCGCCATCGCGAACGCCTACCGGAATTGTCGATTGCGGCGTTCGCGGGCGACGCTGCGGCGCAACGCGAGTTACACCTTGTTCAGCGCAGGGTCCTGGAGCTGCCGCTGCCCGCAGATGTAAAACGGTTACTGGTAACAGCGCAACGTTTCGGGACATTCCCTATCGTCCGCGTTTAGTCGGCCATCAGTATCACACCAAAGATCACCCGTGGTGGGCCTGCCGTCCCAGCAGCAGCGCGTCGTATTCGGCCGGCAACTGGTCGGTGATGTCGCGCAGTTCCTGATCGGGGATCACTTCACGTAACGCGGTGAAAACCGCCCGGGTGTGCTTGGCCGCTTGCCCGAGATCGCTTCCCTCGCGCTCGGCGACTCGCATGATGAAGCGGTCCAGCGCCATCTTCCGGGCCGCGCCGTTGCTCTCGGCAAGACCGCGTTTGAGTGGATCGTGCAGCTCCACGGGTAACCACAGCATGAGGTCTCTCACCTCGCCGCCCGCTATGCGTTCGGCCAGCGTCTGCAAGACCGCTTCGGTGGCCCGGCGGGTGCCATCCGGGTCGAGCCCAGCGTGCTCGGCGACCCGCGACAGGAAGTGCGCGGTGGGTACTGCCTCGATGTCCGGACCTCGGCTGAGCAGCGGCGTGAAGTCCCTTGGCAGCTGGGCCACCAGGTTGTCGTACTCGTCGGGGATCGCCTGACTCAAGGTGGTGAAAACCGCGGAGGCAGCACGCTGTGCGGTAGACAGGTCCACCTGCGCGCGCCCGCTGACCCGGCGAACGAACTCGTCGACATCAAAACGCTGCGCCCCCCACGACCCGGTATGCAGCCAAGCCCCCAACTCGGCCGGAAGTAGCCCGGCAACCTGGCGTGCCTCCTCACGGGTCAGATGCTCGGCCAGGGTCTGCAACGTCGCGCGGATCGCCCGTTCGGCCCCCGCTCGGTCCGTGCCCGCCAGCTGCGCCACGGCGGTCACGAAGTTCTCGTAGTCCATGATGGGTGCTGCCGCCTTACCGCAGGGTGGTCAGGAGGCAACCGGCTCGGCGCCGCTGGCGCGATCGCCGCCGATCTCGATCCGGTGAGCCTTGGCCTCTTCGGCGACCGGAATACGGATCGTCAACACGCCCCCGTCATAGTCGGCCTGGATGTTGTCGAGGTCGAGGGCGTCGCTGAGCTCTAGCTGAGTCGTAAAGGTGCCATGTAGCCGCTCAGACACCAACCACCGCGACTCTTCAATCTGCGGCCGGGGCCGCCTCGCCCGCACGGTCAGGGTGTTGTTCTCTACGTTGATCTCCAGCGAGTCAGGATCAATGCCGGGAATATCGAACTGGATAATCAGCTGGTTGGCGTCCCGGTAGGCGTCCATCGGCATGGTCCGGCTCCCACCAGTGTTCGACTTGCGCGCACCGGAGCCATCGGTCCGGTTTAAAGGCTCAATTGCGACGATCATCTTTGCTCACCCCTTCCCGAATCTGTCTACCGGTGCACTCGCTGCGAATGCCTCGGCCTCCCAGCGCCATAAATGCCAGCGAAGTCGACCTAGCGGGACGGGCCGGTAGCGGACCCACCGCGAGCATGCTGTCCGGCGTAATGCCAGCGCATGAGGTCGGTGGCAATGAGGCACGTAGTCGTCACCTCGATCGCCCGGAGGGCCAGTGGATCCCGAGCGCGCCAAGAAACTGCTCACAGCTCAGCTCGCCGAGCTGGATGAGCGCGAGCAGCGGGTACGCCGCGACCAGGGACAGCCGCCCGAACAGCAAGGCATGCTCAGCCAGCACCCCGCGGACTACGGCAGCGACCTCACCGACGAGATGGAGCGCGAACTCATGCGCAAGGAGATCAGCTGGGAGCGCCAGCAGATCAACGGCGCGCTGCGGCGGATCGCGGCCGGCACCTATGGCCGGTGCCGGGTCGACGGTAAGCCGATCGACCACGAGAGGTTGGAGGCCCAGCCGACGGCGGAGTTGTGCTTACGGCACCAATTGGAGGCCGAGCGCTCTGGCGTACGCTGACCTCCCCGCCACCTACCCGGGGCCTGCTACCGGCCGAACTCGATTACTCGCATTGCCGCTTCCTCGGCCGATGCGGCACCGCCGTCGATGCCCGCGTCGATCGCGTCGAGCGAACGTGCCGGCTCGCCGTCCGGATCAGCCTCGGCCGGCACGATCCGACCCGCTCTGGTGACATCGATCTCGACGATACCTACCGGCCGCTGCAGCACATCGGGGCGTTCGCGGGCCAGCCGCTCGTCGAGCGTCTCCGGCTCGCTGAGTTCAGCGGCTGTGATGCGCCGCTCGTCGAGCAGGTAGGGACGATCGGCCGCCACATACCCAGAGTCCAGGCCGTCGACACCGGGCGGGGCTACGAGCGACTCGCTGGTCTCCAACTGGACGGTGGAACCGAGGTCCGGGGCCTCGGGCTGCGGCTCGTAGTCGTGTTGGCGTGGCATTCGCAGCTCCAATCTCGGGCGCAGTTGTGGACAGCACGATCCTGCCCGCCGTAGCTCGCCACCATGACTCGCTGGGTTGAGTCGTCGTGCCTGGATCGGCCTGCGAGGACACATTGATCACGCTTTGGTTGCCGTATGGTCGGCAGAAAAAGGGGCGTGATCCCTCATGGCGCCTTGGGGTGGGGTAGTGAGCGAACAAGCAAGGCAGGCGGGTACGAGCATCGCTGAGCTGGGCCGGCCGGTCGCCTACCTTGCTCTGCGGGAAGGCACTCCGGTTTATGGCCGGGCTGGAGAGCGCATCGGGGTTGTGGACCATGTCGTTGCCGACGAGCCCACGGACATTTTCGAGGGCTTGATCGTGCATACGCTGCCGTTACCGGGGCGCCATTTGTTCGCTGATGCGGACCAGATAGCTGAACTGCGCGAGCGCGGAGTGCTGCTGGCGGTTAATGGTGACGATCTTCATGATCTGAGTCACCAGCCCAGCAGGCATGCTAACCGGGGTGACTCGGTGGAGAGCCCGCTGGAGGCCCGGCTGCGCCGTGCCTGGGACTGGATCACCGGACAACTCTGACGCCACTAGCGCCGATTTCCGTCCACCCCGATAGCGGGGGCGGTCCTGCGAGACCGGTGTTCGTGGCCATCGGTCAATATCAGGTGTCGCCGGGGACCGCGCGCCAGTCCACGGAGCCCACCAGTGGCGGATCGCGATCGTAAACGCCGCTGCGGCGATCAAGACTACAAGCACGATCAGCCATACCGGGATGAAGGCGCCAGGGTGAACGGTGGTCACACGGTTGTTGCACACGTCGAATTCCACTGTGGAAGCCAATCAGCATTCACCCAAAAGCGCTCGGAAAGCGACCTGCGCCCACCATACGCCCGCCAATGTGAAAAAACTGCTCCCCCGCCGGACGGCAATTTACAGGACGATCCGCCATGCGCGCTGCGGCGGTGGGGGCGGGTAGATAGGGGTGTGCCCAACCCAACGACCCGTCGGTTGCAATTATCGGTCCCACATTCGACTTGCCAAGCCCATGTGCATGACGGATACCTTGAAAAGATGCTGCTGACAGCCGTAGTGTGCTGTTGTCCTGCCAGGGCAAGTGGTGCGTTCTCAGTTGTGCTCAGAGGTCGAAGCGTGGGCCTAGCGCAAGCCGCACGATCGGCGGTCCCGGCCCGAAGGGGTGGCGAAGTGCGCGACACCGAGCATGACTATCCGACCCGCGCTGACGGCACAATAGTGGTCGGTCTACTCGCCGATAAAGGTATGCCCGCTTTGATCGCGCAGCGCCTTATCGATAAGTTGCCTGATGTATTAACCCGGCAGCTCAGCAATAGGGTGGAATGGCAGGTTCACGCTCGTTGCGATCCGCTGCTTCTTGATGAGAACGGTCTGATACCGATGCTGGATCTGGCCGATCGGCAAAAGCCCGCTCACGATTGGGACGTGCTCGTGCTCCTTACCGACCTGCCCCGCAGGGCCGGCACCCAGCCCATTGTTTACGACTACAGCACTTCGCGAGCAGTGGGCTTGGTATCCATCCCGGCGCTTGGCGCATGTCGCGTGCCGAAGCGAACCCGGAACCTGATCGTCCATGTGATCGGGCACCTGCTCGAAGAGAAATTAGGCTTGGATCCCCAACCGCGCCGGCACAGCCCGCATGGTCGACTCACCAGACGGCTGGGGGATGTGCTCGCACCGACAAGCACATTCGCTCCGATGATGATGGCATTGACATGCATCTCGCCCTGATCGGGCTGCGCGGCCGGTTACGGTTGCTGGCCGGCATGGTCCGGGGTAACCGGCCCTGGAGGCTGGTACCGCACCTGTCCAGTGCCACCGCCGCAGCCGCGGCCACCGCTGCCTACGGGCTGATAACCAACAACTTCTGGCAGATGGCCGACGCGCTTACCCCGCCGCGCCTGGCGCTGATCAACGTGGTGGCTATCGCGGCGATGGCCATCTGGTTGCTGACCTATAACCGCCTGTGGGAGCGGCCTGCCGAACCTGCCGAGCGGGAGAAGGCCCTGCTGTACAACCTCTCCACGATGCTCACGCTTTCTATCGGAGTGGCGTGCATGTACGCGATCCTGTTTGTACTCACGCTGCTCGCCGCGGCCGCGCTCATCGATGCGGATTTCCTGCAGGTCACGCTCCGGCACCCGGTACGCGTAAGTGACTATCTCAAAATAGTCTGGATGACCTCTTCCCTCGGTATCATCGCCGGTGCGATCGGCTCCAGCCTGGAAAGCGAAGAAGCAATACGCAAAGCCATATACAGCACGCGCGAACAAGAACGCCAAGCGCGCAACCGCGACCAAGCTGCCGTTATGGTTCCACTGTGATGTGGTTTTCGACCGCGGTCACGCCGGGAGCAGACCAGGCCACCCGTTCTGCTTCCGCCTTCTCGGCCCAGCTGCGCACGGTTCCCCGAAGTATTACCTTGCTGCCGTGAACCTCAACCTTAATCCGCTCGGCATCGGTCTCGGCGTTGCGGATCAGGGCGTCTTGGATTTGCCGAGTGAGTCGTTCTGGCGACGGGGTCACGCGGGGGCGCACTTTGATCAAGTTGATGACATCATGCACACCGGAGAGCCGGCGGACGGCTCGCTCAGCGGCACGCCTCTCGTATTCCCAGTCCACCTCACCGCGTAGCGTGACGACGCCTCGTGAGACGGTGACCTCGATCTGATCCGCAGGCACCAGCGCTTCCCATGCTAATGCCCGGCTTACCTCCAAGGCGATGTCGGGATCGGTGCGTTCGGCAGAACTAGGCAAGCGGACCTCGATCTCGTTGGCAACCGCCTTGACGCCGCGGACCCGGTGCGCGGCACGCTCGGCGGCCAGTTTTCTCGCATACGAGTCCACCCAGCCGGTAAGGGTGACAACTCCGTCTTTGACCACGACGCCGATCTCGGTAGACCGAATCGTCGCATCCCATTCCAGCTCTGCTAGCACCTCGCGCTGGATCTGTTCATCGGTCGGAGTGATGGTCACAGTCATTGGAAGTCCTTCCCGTTCATCAGAATTTCGCGCGGACCTCGAGCTCGGCCAATGTGCGCTCGGTGGCGGCCCGTGACGACGCTGGGTTCTGGCCGGTGATGAGGTTGCCGTCCACGACCACATGCGACTGCCAGCGCGGACCGGCGCAGAACACGGCTCCGCGTTCCCGCAGTCGATCCTCGAGTAGCCACGGGCCCGCGGCGCCAGACCGGCTAGGCGCTCTTCTTCGTTGGTGAACGCCGTCATCCGCCGGCCCTGGAACAGCCAGCTGCCGTCTTGTCGGTTGGCCAGCAGCAACCCCGCCGGGCCGTGGCAGACCGCGGTCACCACGCGATCCCCGTCATACAGCTCGGTGATGATCTCGCCGAGCGGCGGGCACCGGGAAAGATCTTCCATGGGGCCGTGGCCGCCGGGGATGTAGATGGCGTCGTACGCGCTGGCGTTGCCTGCGATTTTCTCTACTGCCATCGGCCGGGCCAGCTCAGTGTCGATGGCGTCGTGGTAGCCGCGGAGGTCGGCGGCCTTGCCGTTGTCGCCTAGCCTTTGCGGGTCCAAACTGACCTGGTCGACGGTGGGTCGCACCCCGCCCGGCGTGGCGACGTCTACGTCCACACCCTGCCTGCGGAAGGTCCGGTGCGGTACCACGAACTCCTCAGCCCAGTACCCGGTCGGATGGCGGGTGCCGTCGTTAAGCGTCCAGTGATCGCTACCGGAAAGTACGACCAAGATTCGAACCATAATGACCTCGCGGCGCTCTTGTGGGATATCGATCCGTCGATTCAGATCCGGACGCTAACCCACGACCACAGCCGGGCAACTCGGCCGCGCGGTACGGATATCGACGCCGCATGTGACCTGCCAGATCAGGGGCGCATGCCAGTGAGATCAACTGGCTGGATATTTCCCAGATCCCTGATGCTGGTGAGAGTTTCTGGGTGATTGCTGGGGGTACCCGCTGTAGACGACACATGCCGCGCGGTGGCTGGTGCGGCTGGCCGCGTCGCGTTTTGGGGCCAGGAGTTGATATGCCGGAGAGTGACTTCCGTGCGAGCGCTGTGGCCGGGTCGGGTCACCCGACCTCCTCGATGTCCGCCGCCGACATCATCGCGGTGCTGCTCGACGGCTATCTCACCGTGGATTTCCAGCGGCCAGACGACCCGCGTAACGACCATCTGATCTTTTCCAAGGGGCATGCCTCACCGCTGTACTACGCGATGCTGAAAGCTGCCGGTTCGATCACCGATGGCGAGTTCCTCACCTACCGCACCTTCGGTAGCCGGCTGGAGGGTCACCCCACCCCGCGCATCCCGCCGACCGATGTGGCCACCGGCTCGTTGGGGCAGGGACTGCCCATCGGAGTGGGTGTGGCGCTGACCGGCAAGAAACTGGACCAGCTGCCTTACCGGGTAGGGGTGCTCTGCGGGGATTCCGAGATGGCCGAGGGCTCTATGTGGGAGGCCTTTCAATACGTGGCATGGGCACACCTGGACAACCTCACCGCGATCGTCGATGTCAACCGGCTAGGCCAGACCCGCCAGACCATGTTCGGCTGGGATCTTGACGGTTACGCAACGCCAACCCGCGCCTTTGGCTGGCATCCGATCATTGTCGGCACGCCGCCGGCATCGACGCCCAAGCCATCACCATTGCGGCGCGGCAACTACTCAGTCAGCAGTCCGTTACCTCCGCATCGTGACCCTGCGGACTACTGGGCTGGTGAACCGAGATGGTGAACGGGGTCTGTGCGGTGCGGGTGGCGCAGCGTGAGCTGCTCGCCTCCGCCGGCGCTGATCACATGGTGCGGATCTGGGATCCAGCGACTGGTGTCCACGTGCGCACCCTGGAGGGCCACACCAAGTGGGTCGAGGAGGTCTGCCCGGTGCGGGTGGCGCAGCGCGAGCTGCTCGCCTCGGCCGGTGCCGACCATATGGTGCGCATCTGGGATCCAGGCACGGGTGTTGCCGAGCGAACCCTGGAGGCGCACGAAGGGTGGGTCAACGGGGTGTGCGCGGTGCACGTCCGCGGGCGTGAGCTGCTCGCCTCGGCGGGCACCGACGCGACGGTGCGGATCTGGGACCCGGGCACCGGAGTTGCCGAGCGCACCCTGGAGGGCCACACCGGGTGGGTCAACGGGGTATGCACGCTGCGCGTAGCTGGGCGTGAAGCGCTCGCCTCGGCCGGTACCGACGACATCCGGATCTGGGACCCGGACACCGGACTACCCGAGCGCAACCTGGTGGGGCACGCCGGCTGGATACGCGGAATATGCGCCTCAGGGGTCGACGGCTCCGAGTTGCTTGCCTCGGCGGGAGATGATGCCACGGTACGGATCTGGGATCCGGCCACCGGTGCCCTCAAGCAGACTTTGGAGGAGCACACCGGCCGGGTCAACGCGGTGTGCTCGGTGCGCAGCGACGGGCGTGAGCTGCTTGCCTCCGGCGGTACCGATGGCACGGTGCAGATGTGGGATCCGGCCACCGGTGCCCACGAGCGCACTCTGGAAGGGCACACAGGATGGGTGAACGGGGTCTGTGCGGTACACGTGAAGGGACGCGAGTTGCTTGCCTCGGCCGGCGACGATGACACGGTTCGCATCTGGGACCCGGCGACCGGTGTGCAACGGCTCATCTTGAAAGAACCCACCGGCGGGCTGCACGAGCGCGCGTCCAGCTCGAGTAGGCAGCCGTAAATCTGCTGTTTTCACCCGTGGGGTCCAACCGGCGGGCTGAACCTCGACCTCTGAGGGCCGTGTATCGCTACCAGCTGGCAAGCACAGTCAGGGTTGCCAGCGGACCGACCTGACGGCCCGGGATGTAGATGTGTGAGGACTGATAGCGATGAGCACGGACGTGCACGCCAAGCATTACGACAACAGCCAACCACGACTACACCATAACGGGTCGGAGATCCAAAAATTCGGCGCGTTACGGTCGCTCCCCATCGCTTTGTCGCATGAAGCCCGGGCGCAAAGCGCGCAGCTACTCAACCCGATTCTCGCGGACAGCGCGATCCTCTATGCGCTGTACAAAAAGCATCACTGGCTGGTGCGCGGACATACTTTCTACCAGTTGCATCTGCTCCTGGATAAACACGCGGAGGAACAGCTGAAGCTCATCGACATGATTGCCGAGCGGATCCAGACTCTTGGTGCTGTCGCGGTCGGGGATCCACGACACGCCGCCGAAATGACCACGGTGCCCCGGGCACCGGACGGCGTCGAGGAAGTGCCGGCCATGCTGTCGCGGCTGCTGGAAGCACACGAAATCCTCATCTCCAAGGTGCGTGACGCCATCACCACCACAGCCGAGACGCGCGACGACGGGACCAACGACCTGCTGATGAGCGACGTGTTACGCACCCACGAGATGCAGGTGTGGTTTATCGCCGAGCATCTCGTGCCTGTCCCCGTCGTCGAGCCCTGACAGTCGTGTGGGGGCTTTCAGGCGACCTGGACGACCGGTCGCCGGTCCCGAACGGGTTCGGCTTCGACGAAGAATTTCTCGGGTGACGGGGGCGACTTCGCCGACTCCAGAGAACAGGTAGCGCAGTAGGTTCACTACCGGGTTGCCCTCAGTCCAGTCGAAGTAGATGTGCGGCGGGGTACCGGTGCTGTCCCGGATGCGCAGGAGCAAAGCAGCGATGGCGTTCGCCACAGCAGGGCTTGCCACGCGCAGGACGCGATAGTCTTCACAATAGGCACCCGAGACGTACAGGTCGGTTTCAAACTCGAATGGATCGGTGACGCTGATCTCCAGAAAGACGATCCGATCGGGTCCGGGATGTGGTGGTGTTCCAGTTCTTCGGCCCTTTTTGCCGGTACTCGGTGACATCGCAAGCATCCGGCTCATTGGCCACGATGCGAACCGAGCCCGGCCCGGCGTCCCTGATAAGTCGCGCGGCGGTCTGATCCAGGGACACCGCGGTGACGCGCAGTTCGAATGCCCGGATGAAGCGCGAAGGAAACGATACGACGATGATCCCGACGATGAAGTAGGCGGCGATCTTGACGCCTTCGGGACGTTCGATGATATTGGCGATGGTAATGTAGATAAATACTGCCGCAATCGCCGCGAAAACCACGGTACTGCGGCGGCCGGCGGTGATAAACCAACAGGGTGACCGCGATGGCCGCGGAAGTAATCAGCACCAGGACACCCGTGGCATAGACGCCGCCCTGAGCGTCGACATTGGCGTGGGCCCAGCAAGGCCAGCAGCATCAGGGTGATTCCCACGTCGTGCCCGTGCACCGCCTCGGGCACGACGGATTCTGTACCAGGTGGGCCGTTGCATCGGCAGCCGACAGGGTCATGGTGATCATGAAATCGGTGGCGGCGAACCCCAGCAATACCAGGACGAACAGCTTGCCCCGCCACCGCGGGAGCAACCGTTCCAGCATGGCGATCGAGCCTTCGCCGTGCGGGCTTTCCGTAGCCACGTGACGGTAGACAGGTAGTGCACCGGCCGACGTCACGGCCACGAGCACCAATGTGGCCACCGGTGAGAGGACCCCAGCAGCCAGCGCTGCGATTCCGGCTGATAGCCCAGGGTGGAGAAGTAGTCGACACCGGTGAGGCACATGACCTTCCACCACGGATGTCTGCGGTGCTCCGTAGCAGGCTGCGCGTGCGGGCCGTGATGCCGGGTCGAGTGGGCCGCCAGCCCCTCCAGCAACCACTCACCTATCGGATGGCGCCGCTGCTCGGGCGCGGCTGTGACCACCAGATCAATCCCCTTGTCGAGCGTTGTGGGTCAATCGTGCCGCAGGGATTGGACGATGGTCAGGTTTGGTTCAGCCGGGGCAGGACCACCTCCTGCAGGATGAGCATGGTGGCCGCCGCAACCGGAATGGCCACCAGGGCACCGACGATTCCGAAGGTCACTCCGCCGAGCAGTACTGCCACGACCGTGACCACCGATGGTATTTCGACCGTTCTACCGATGATCTTCGGAAATAGCAGGTAGTCCTCCAGGAATCGATAGAAGATGTAGAACCCGGCGGTGGCGAGGGCTACCGGCACCGAGACCGTGAGCGCGACCAGGCACACGATGATCCCGGCGATGGTGGACCCGACGACGGGCACGAGGTCCAGCAATGCGACCATGATCGACAGCAGCACCGGGTAAGGCACTCCGAAGATCAGGAGCCAGATGAAGGTCAAGGCGCCGGCGATCAGCGAGACGATGACGTTGCCTATCACGTAGGCGCCGACTTGCGCGATGATCCGGTCGCCAATGGTGATCGCTCTGGGCCTTCGGGATCGAGGTACCAGCCGGTACATCGTGTTCCGGAGCTGAGGAAAGGAGGCGAGGAAATACACCGTCAAGACAATTACCGCGACGACGCTGGTTACCGCATTGAATACGATCGTTCCCGCGCCGACCACCCCGTTGACGATGCGTGACGATCCACCACCGAACAGATCGGCGAATGCCTGCTGGAGGTGTAACCGCTCATAAAGTCGCCCGAGGGCGGAGTGGGGGTTTTGTAACATCTGCAGGTAGGCGGGGGCCCGTGAGACGAATGCCGCTCCCTGAGCAATGAGTGGCGGGATCACCGCGGCCAGGAAACCGAAAAACAGACCAATGGAACCCAGACAGACCAGCGCCACCGAAACACGCCGGGACAGTCCATGCCGAACGAGCCAGGCCACGGCCGGCTCGAGGCCAATTGCGGTGAACAGCGCCAGCCCGATGAGTAGCAGTGCATGCCCCGCGAGCAGGATCAGCTCGACGAATCCGGCGACGACTGCGACGCCCGCGGTCGCCGCCACCGCGATCCGGAACGGAGATTGACGGCTGGGCGGCCTAGCCGGCTGGTCGAACTCGGCATCCCTGTCCGCGATGGTTGCGCCGGCTCCATCGGTCTCGGTCACGAGTCCCGGACGGCCGGTGGGGGACGTGTTGCTCACGACGGGCGGCACCGTTGCGCGTGCGGCGGAGCCGCCATCGGACGGCGATGGCATCTTCATATCTTTTCTTCCGTATCCATGGCTTCGCTATTTCCCGTGTTACTTCTGAGCCTGATTAACCGTGGGGTCGTCGGCGGCGAATCAACAACCCCTGTCGTGACCTGCCGGGCCGATATGTCGATCAGGTTGCGCACCGGAATAGGGCGAAGCGTCGAATATGCATCCAGGTGCACAATCTTGGCGCCCTGTGGTCTGCCACACATTTGCTGCCCTCTTACTGTCCGGACCGCATGATGTTGCAGGGCGCCGGTGTGTGCAGGCACCGGCCTGACGGCACCATGCTGGGTGCATTGGCTCGTCCCAGGAGAGCAGCCTGATTGAGAGATGCCGATCCTTCACGGCAATCTCGCATGGCCGGGTCGGTGCTGGAGCAAAAATCTGCCCATCGTTTGACGCGTGCTTGCCTGGGTACTGAATTTGGCGGAGGTGATAGGTGATGGCGGCCACGGATGTCGAGCGGCTCCGCCGCGCTCTGGTAGATGTAGATTTCCCGGCGGAGAAAACGGAGTTGGTGCGCTGTGCCGACCAGGCCGGTGCCGACGAGGACACGGTGCGTGCCCTCAAGGCGGTGCCACCGGTCACTTATTCCAGCTTCAATGAGCTGCTGCGGGCTGTTCCGCTTCAGCAAGACCGATCCCCTGCTGATGAGGCAGCGCAGCGCCGCATGCATACAAAGCCCGGGCTTAGCCAGTACGATAAGGATGTTCCCGGCCATCCGATCGCAGACGAGATCGGTGAGAACCGGGGAAGCTGACGGGTTCTCCAGAGTCAGTCGCACTCACTAAGCGGGCAATGTTGGAGACCTCTCGTTGGGTGTTCAACGCGCGCCGTTCCTCTGCGTCCAGGCCACCCCAGATCCCGTCAACCTCACGATGTCGCAGCGCCCATCCCAGGCATTGCGCTGAGACCTGGCAGCAGGCGCAGACCGCCTTGGCTCGCGCCGCCTGGCGAGCGGCGGCTGGCCCAGATCCCAGTGGAAAGAAAAGCTCGGGATCGAACTGGCGGCATGCGGCCTTCTCGACCCATCCAGTCATCGACCGATGGTGCAACAGTAGCGGTTGGCCATCCTGGTCCCCGTAGCGCGAATAGTGATTCGCCAGATCGGCCCACCAGGACAGCGCACTTGCTCCAGCGGATGAAAAGTCTTACGGAGATTTGCACCGCTCAGGCCGAAGTGGCGCACTGCCAGGCGTTGGCAAGCTCGTCACCTCACGATCGCCGGCAAGGGTTGGAGGTGGTCGGCGTGCGTGGTGCCTTCGGTAACCACCGGCGCCTGGCTCTAGGAAAGGCTGCGACGCCCCGTCAGCGCGTCCTGGCCACCCTCGTCACATTAGCCACTCTAGTGCTAGTGCTGCTGACGGCCGTCGACTGCGGCAGCTCGACTACCGATGGCATCATTCCGCGGTCCAGTGATGGAGCAAGCGCACAGGCACTGGAGCAAAGTTTCACCCAGGTGGTCCACCGGACCCTGTCGTCCATTGTGGAGATTGTCAGCCCGACCGGGTTGGGATCCGGGGTGATTTTCGATGACAAGGGCGATGTCGTCACCAACGCCCATGTGGTCGGCAAGTCCGCTTCTTTCGAGGTCCGCCCGTCAACCGGTACCCGTACGTATCCGGCCACCCTGGTGGCTTCCTACCCGCCTGATGACATCGCGGTGATCCGGATACAGGATGCGCCCCCACTGAAGCCGGCGAAGTTCGGTCACTCGTCCACACTCGAGGTGGGAGACATCGTGCTCGCCATGGGTAACCCGCTGGGGCTGGACGCGACGGTGACCAACGGCCTCGTGTCCGCCCTCGGCCGTACTGTCCAGGAGCCGCCTAGCGGCGACCAGCCCGGCGCAGTGCTCAGACAGGTCATCCAGACCAGCGCTCCGATCAACCCCGGCAACAGCGGCGGGGCCCTGGTCAATCTCAACAGCGAGGTCGTCGGAATCCCGACACTCGCGGCGGTTAATCCGGAGTTTGGTGGGAGCGCCCCCGGCATCGGCTTCGCGATCCCCAGCGACACTGCGACCGACCTGGCGTCTCAAATCGTGGCCAACGGGCGGGTGGTCAATTCACGGCGGGCAGCACTCGGAGTGTCGATCAGCACGGTGACCGACGGCACGGGTAAGCCGGTCGGGGTCGGCATCCTCGGGGTGACGCCGGACAGCCCGGCGGCCAAGGCGGGATTGCGCAACGGCGACGTGATGATCAAGGTGGACGACACCCCAGTCGCCACCGCCCAGCAGCTGCAAGAAATGCTCGGCCAGCATAAACCCGGCGACACCGTGCGCATCACTTTCCTGCGACCACCCGGGGAAGCTCAGACCGTCACGCTCACCCTCGGCGAGTTACCCGCCAGCTGACTGCTGTCTGAGACATCAGACATGGACCGCCCGCCCCTCTCACCAATTTCATTCCTCGATCCCAATCCGCAAGGAGCGCACCGTGTTCAACCGGGATGGAACAACTCGCGGGGCAACCGCGACTGGGTTTGTCGTCTATCTCGACCCGAAGAAAATGTGGCCCCTCATGGCGCTGCGCGGCACGCTGGCGATCTTGTTCGGGATCGTCGCATTACTCTGGCCGGGTATCACGCTCCTCGTTCTAGCGCTCTTGTTCGGGGCGTGGGCTTTGCTCGACGGAATATCTCTACTGGTCAGCGCCTTCCGGCAGGGGAGGGCTCACGCGCACTGGCATGACTGGGTCCCATCCCTTCTCGCCGGGCTGCTCGCAATCGCTGCCGCGGTGGTTACCGTGTTAATGCCGGCCATTACTGTCCTCGTGTTGACAATCGTGGCGGCTATCCTTCTGATTGGTGTCGGTGTCGTCGAGATCATGATCGCCGTGCGGTTGAGACGGCTTATCCGCGGAGAGGTCTTTTTGGCCCTTGCGGGGCTGTTCGGCATCATCGCCGGTATCGTGATCTTGATTTGGCCACTTTCCGGCGCGCTTGCGCTCACCTTCGTGCTCGGCGTCTACGCACTGGTCTCGGGCGTTTTGCTGCTGGCTGCGGCATTACGGTTGCGCCGTCTGGCGCAGTCAAGCGACGTCAGCGCTCCGGCTAGGCCCGGAGCGGGAAGCGCGGCATGGCCGCGGCCAGGTACTCCGTGACGATTGTATCGGCTACCCGTCTCCCTCGCTCTGGCAGCACGAACCTGGCCATTCGGTTCACGCTGTCAGGCTAAGGATTCCAGGACCAAGCGCGATGCAGAATGGGCTACTCCCGCGTGATCAGCGGCGGGAGGCCAAGCATAAACAGCATCAAGAAGGAAGGGAACAGGTGGTGAACTCTACTGCTATCTCAATTGAGGGCGCTGTGGGTACGGTCGGGCCACAGTCGCCGGCTATCCGCCGCGGAAATATTATTGCGATTGGCGGGCAAGTAGGAGCTGACCCTCGCTCTGGCATCCTCTGCGACGGGATCCACGAGCAGCTGCGCCAGGCAATGACAAACGTACAAGACCTTCTCAAGCAGGCCGGGGCATCTTTCTCCGATACGGTGATGATCCACGTCTACTTGACTGAAGAAGGTCATTTCAGGGAGATGAACGCCGTCTTGAGTGAATTCCTGACAGAACCATACCCCGCTCGCACGACAGTTTATACTCAACTGCCGCCAGATTTCCTCGTCGAGGTAGAGGCTCTTGCTGTCCTAGAGTAGCTCCCGCGTCGAAGCCCGCAGTCCTGCATCCAGACTGCGGTGCGGGCTTTCATTCCCGTGCTCCACGAGTCATTCGCCGCCTCCCACCGGTCCCTCCCGACCATCCTGCCTCGCCCGATATAGGAGAGGTCAAGTCGGAGGAGCGGCGGGGCGCCACGCCTGACCCGCCGCCACTGGGCCGCCGGGCACCTCTGCCGGCGGGCCCCTCTGTTCCCCTTCTCACCGACGCCGAATGATCAGCTTCACTGTGGCCGAGGCGTGCCGTATCCGCATCGGTCCACGAAGGCCAAATCCCACACCGCATTGCGCGCCACAGGTCGAGCCGCGGGCCCACCCGGACACGGCTGGTCTGACGGGCCAGATTTCAACGCGATTGTTCGCTCTAGCAGAGCGTCGCGCGCTCATCGCAATTCCCGGCAGCGTGGACCAGCGCATGCGGCGCCTAGCTGCTGCAGCTTGAGGACGGGATCACGAGAGGATTGATATGGTGAGGGAATTGCAGGGCAAGCGGATTGCGATCTTGGCGACTGACGGGGTCGAGCGGATAGAGCTCGAGCAACCACGTGGGGCGCTGTACGGCGCGGGCGCTACTTCCGAGTTGCTGTCCATCCATCCGGGAGAGATCCAGGCCCGCCAGTTCGACCTGGTCTCCGCCGGAACGTTCCCGGTTGACTTAGAGGTTTCGGACGCCTCGGTGGACGACTATGACGCGCTGCTGCTACCAGGGGGCACCGTTAACCCAGACAACCTGCGGATCAACCGTGACGCGGTCAACTTCGTCAAGGAGTTCGTGTCGACCGGCAAGCCAATCGCGGCGATCTGCCACGGTCCATGGACGCTGCTGGAGGCTGGCGCAACGCGGGGGCGCCGGATGACCTCGTGGCCGAGCTTGCAGACCGACCTGCGCAACGCTGGCGCTGACTGGGTTGACGAGCAGGTCGTCGTCGACGGTCAGTTCATCACCAGCCGTGGACCCAACGACCTGCCGGCTTTCTGTGCGGCGATCGTGGAGCAGTTCGCCCTCGTCCGGCAGCCAACCGGGGGTTGACGAGAGGAGTAATCCAGCAAGACGCTGCTGCTCAGCCCGGCTGGTGCGCCACACCAAGGTGGCGCACCAGCCGGGGTGCCCTGGCAGGACGAATCAATGCTCCCGCATGGTTCTGGCGTGTCGGTGCGGCTGTCTTTGCCCCCACGCACCCTGGGCGGGTGACGATCGAAAACAACCCGCAAGGGGGGAGCAAACGTGGGTAAGAGCGACAGCACGAGCCAGCTGGTGGATGGGCTTGGCTTGTTCAGCTTGGGCCTGGGCACCGCGCAACTGCTGGCGCCGGGGGCGGTGAATCGGCTGGTTGGCGCCGATGACCACGCGATGAGCCGCGTGGTGATGCGCTGGCTGGGTGGGGCCAGAGAATTCGCGGCGGGCGTTGGGATCGAGTCGAGGCGCCGGGCCGACCTGTGGCTGTGGGCTCGGGTAGCCGGGGACATGTTGGACCTCAGCATGCTCGCAGCCGTGCTGGCCAGTCCGAGGCGCGATCCGGTCAGGCGGAGCCGGGCCGCCATAGCCGCGGCCGCGGTGGTGGGGGTGACCGTGGCCGATGTGGTCGCCGCGACGCGTGTCAGCCGGAACGGCGCCCAGAACGGGGAAGCAGGAAAAGCGATGAGCAGTGTTGACGCCAAAGCCGGTATCACCGTCAACCGCTCGGTGAATGAGGTCTTCGCGTACTGGCAGAACTTCGAGAATCTCCCGCGGTTCATGGCACATCTGCAGTCCGTGGAGCCGTTGGGCGGTGGCCGCTCACGCTGGCGGGCAAGCGCGCCGGCGGGTGCTGAGGTCGAGTGGGAGGCCGAAGTCACCGACGAGCGGATCAACGAGTTCATCGCGTGGCAGTCAGTAGGCGATGCGACCGTCGAGAACGCGGGCCGGGTCGAGTTCCGCCCAGCCCCAGGAAACCGGGGCACCGAAGTCCGCGTCCACCTGACTTACCGACCGCCCGCCGGCAAGCTCGGGCACACCGTGGCCAAGCTTTTCGGTGAGGCTCCTGACCAGCAAATCCGTGACGATCTGCGCCGGTTCAAGCAGGTGGTGGAGACCGGTGAGGTGGTGCGCTCCGAGGGCACCCCAGAAGGGTCGAAGGCTCGCCGGCAGCTGTTCCAGCGCCCGGCCCAGCCCGTCACCTCCTGACCTGAACCGACGATCGGAGACAGTTTCATGCGAGCAAACACGTGGATGGGCAAGACCCGCGTCGAGGTCCAGAACGTGCCCGACCCGAAGATCCTCAACTCCCACGACGCGATCGTGAAGATAACTTCCACCGCAATCTGCGGTTCCGACCTGCACCTGTTCAACGGTTTTATCCCGACCATGCGCAAAGGCGACATCCTCGGTCACGAATTCATGGGTGAGGTGATCGAAACCGGATCGTCAGTGCGCAAGCTGAAGGTCGGTCACCGCGTCGTCGTCCCGTTTCCCATCGCCTGCGGCCGCTGCGGGGCCTGCCAGCGCGGCCTGACCTCGGTGTGCCAGAACTCCAACCCGAACGCCGGAATGGCCGAGAAGATCATGGGCCGATCTCCGTCGGGCATTTTTGGCTACTCCCACATGCTAGGCGGATTCGCTGGCGGGCAGGCGGAGTATGCGCGGGTGCCCTTCGCCGACGTCGGACCGATCAAGATCGAGGATGACATCCCGGACGAGCAGATGCTGTTCCTGTCCGACATCCTGCCGACCGGCTATATGGGCGCCGACATGTGCGACATCGCTCCGGGTGACGTCGTGGCGGTGTGGGGAGCCGGGCCGGTTGGCCAGTTTGCCATCGTCAGTGCGCGCCTGCTCGGTGCCGAGCGGGTGATCGCGATCGACCGATTCCCCTACCGGCTACAGATGGCGAAGGAAAAAGCCGGCGCCACCGACTTGATCAACTACGAGGAGGCGTCAGTCCTGGAGACCCTCGAGGACCTGACTGCCGGACGCGGGCCGGACGCCTGTATCGACGCCGTCGGGATGGAATCACACATCGACGTGGGGCCGCTGCACGCCTACGACAGCGCCAAGCAGATGGTCCGCGCCGAAACTGATCGGCCGCATGCCCTGCGCGAGGCAATCATGGCTTGCGCCAACGGCGGCGTGGTGTCGGTGATCGGCGTCTACGGCGGATTTGTGGACAAGTTCCCGATGGGTCCGTTCATGAACCGGTCGCTGCGGATGCGCACCGGGCAGTGCCACGTCCACCGCTACATGGCGCCGTTGATGGAGCGGATCCGCGCTGGTCAGATCGATCCCAGCTTCGTGATCACGCACCGGATGTCACTGGAGGATGCCCCGCGCGGCTACCAAATGTTCCGCGACAAAAAGGACAACTGTGAAAAGGTCGTGCTCTCTCCTTGAGTTATTCAGACGCGGACGTGGCGCCATCTAAACGGCGACTGCGTCGCAAGTCCGGACGACAAACTGCTCGGCGGTGAGGTAGTGGAGTTTTTCCACGCCGCCGAGCACTGTCTACGGCCGGGTTCGCGCCAGGTCAAAGGTCAGCCTGCCGTCGGCCGCACTGGCGTCGTAGCGAGACAGAATTGCTACCGGGTAGCAAGCGGCCTCAACCGGCTACCCGCCCACCGCGGACCGCGCATGCCCGAAGACGGGGTACATCTGGTTCATGTGAAATGTGTCGTCTTTTCCGATGTGGACCCCTACCCCTGGTCGGTTACGCCCTCGGCGCCGACGTGATGGGATTCCTCCCGGAGCCGGTCCGCTGAGGGCATTGAAATTGCTGGTCTGAGGTTGCTTGTATGCGCTGCCATTGTTAATGTGCCGCCGAGACGAGGGTGATTAGGGTTTCGCTCTCAGGTGGACGCTAAGATTCTGTTGGTTACTACTTTAGAGTCATCGTGATGGTATGCGCGCACATGCGGGTACCCTGCCAAAGGCTTGGATTCATTTCGGAAGTTTCGATGCCGCCCGCGTGCGGGGGACCTGCCCTGACGTGTAGACGGTTGCGTGACGGAGGATTCTGTGGCTGATCGGAACCTGTCGGGGATTTCAGGGGTCGAGATCAATGCTGGTGATCACATTTGTGCGCTGTACACGCGCCGCGGCGAACGCGACGACGTGCTAATGCCGTTCCTGCGGGAGGGCCTGGATCTGGGCCACAAGTGTCTCGTCGGGCTGTATGAACAGGACACTCGCTCGATCCCCGATGCGCTAGGACCGACGTGGATGTTGAGCAGGCCGTCACGAGAAGGCAGTTGGAGGTCCTCGGTGCTGCGGATCTGATCTTTCAACCAGATGAGTTCTCGATCGACCCACCACGGCGAACTTCGCGCTGGTAGTCAGCGGAGTGCGATTCTGCTGGCCGAGCAGGACCGCTTCGCGGCGAACTTCGCCGAGTACTTCCTTCGCACCGAGGGCTATGACATTGCGCTCGTCGTTACTGAGGAGGAGGCACGCGTCGAGCTGTAGCGAACGGTCCCCCATGCCGTGGTGATCGACTTGATGATCTCTGGTGGCCGCGGACTGCAATTGTGTGCATATGTACACGATCACTTCGATGTGCCGATTGTGGCTATCTCTGCTTTGGAGCTGCGCGATGAAGCACTCCAGGCTGGTGCCGCCGCTTTTTTGCACAAGCCGATCGACTATTTGATGCTTGTCGCGACGATTGAGGATCTGTTGGGTCGGAGCGGCCTTCTGCGCCGAAAAGCGGAGGAATGATGACGGACCGGATATCGTCTGGCGCAGAAAGTCTCGATGTCGTGCTGGGTGGGGGTTTGCCTCGTGACGGCATCAGCCTCATCGCCGGTCTGCCCGGTTCCGGAAAGACCATCCTCGCGCGACAATGTGTGTTCGCCAACGCTTCATCCGAGCGCCCGGCACGGTACTTGTCCACGGTGTCCGAACCGCTTGAGAAGATCCTTCGCTACGGCCAAACGCTGACCTTCTTCGATCCTGTCAGGGTTGGCAAGAGCGTCTACTATGAAGACTTGGGAAACGTCATAGTGGAAGGGGCATTCAGTGGGGTCCTGGACCGTACGCGGGGAATTATTCAGGAACGTCGTCCTGCGATCATCGTCATCGATAGCTTGAAGGCGTTGCATGCCTATGCGGCCGACAGTGCTGACTTCCGGCGGTTCCTGCATGATCTTGCGGGCATGCTCAGCGCGTATCCGGTGACTACTTTGTGGGTAGGGGAATACGGAGAAGATGAAATTGTGGTGATGCCCGAATTCGCCGTCGCCGATGCGATCCTCGCGCTGGGAAGCGCTGGGGTCGCCGAAGGGACGTCGCGAGTTCTACAGGTCCTCAAGCTTCGTGGCGGCGGCTTCCTCTCTGGCCAGCACGCTTATTGGCTCTCGAGCAGTGGCATCACGGTGTTTCCCCGTCTCGCCGACGCTGTCCGTCCTCGACGACCTTGTGGGGGAGCGGGTGCGGATGCCGCCACTGGTAGTCAAGCCGCTGCGCGTGGCGTTCGCTACGTATCTGGCCATGCGCCCGGGCTCGCATCATTGCCGACCGGCGAGTACCGGTGGTGTTCGGGAGCGCCATCGTGACGACCCAGGACTATCGTGAGCCGACCGCGGACGCCGTAGTGGTCGGTGTGGTCGCCGATCCGGTGGCCGCGCCCGCTCGCATTGCGCAGCAACTTGAGCGCGACCTGCCGGGGCTGTTGGCCGAGCAGCTGACCGACCGCGTGTGGCGAGTGGAGGTGGTCTGCAAGCGGTTGCCGCCTAGCGATATGTGCTCCGTCGAGATGATGGACCTTGCGACCGAGCGGATGCAGCAGCACGGGTGGGACCTCGCCGTGTGTGTCACCGACCTTCCGCTCGTCAGTGGCAAGCAGGCCGTCGTGGCGGAGGCTAGCAATAGCCGTCACGTTGCAGTGGTCTCGCTGCCAGCGTTCGGGGCTGTGGCGCTGCGCCGCCGGGTGCGGGCGGTGGTGGTGCAGCTCATCATGGACTTGCGCGGCCGACGAATCCCTGGTGGGAACGTCGAGGAGCATCGACGCGGTGAGTTGCCCGCGCTGGGCAGAGCCTTCCGGCGGGTCATTCTGGACCAAGAGGGCGTTGATGTTCGCATCGTGGCCGCGTGGGGCAGACCGCGGCTGCTGGTTGGCATGGTTTTGGATAACCGGCCGTGGCGGGTGATGTTGGGGCTGAGGGGCGCGCTGGTGGGCGCGTTCGCGTTCAGTGCGTTTTACCTACTCAACACGACGCTGTGGCAACTGGCTTCGACGATGTCGGTGTTTCAACGGCTGGCTGCGGTGCTCGGCTCGATTGCCGTGATAGTCACGTGGCTGATCACTTACCACCATCTGTGGGAGCGAACGAGGGATCGACCTATTCAGGAACGCGAACAAGCGGTGCTGTTCAACGCCTCAACCGTGCTGACTCTCACCATCGGGTTGGCATGCGGGTACCTGGCGCTTTACCTCCTCAACCTGATCGCCGCGATCATCCTCTTCACGCCCAAGGTATTTAGCCAATACGTCGGGCCTACGCCCGGAGTCGGGGACTACGCCATTGTCGTCTTGGTGGTCACCGCCGCCGCAACCGTCGCCGGCGCCATCGGGTCGGGCTTCGACAGTGAAGACGCGGTCCGCGAAGCCGCCTACAGCTACCGCGAACGCGAGCGCCGGCAAGCTTTGCACCATTCATAACACAGTCACGAGCAACAACAACGAAGCGACAGACAAGGAGATGCGGGAACATGACGCCACGCAGCTCCTCGCAGGACCGGTAAGACCCAACCGGCAGCTGCCATACCCCACGTTCGGCGATGTCGCAGTTGGCGTAACCCTCCGCGACATCCACCGACGGCTTTGGAGGGCGCTGTGACAACTGGTCACGCCCCACATGTGCAACGTGCAAATCCTCGACCGCTCGGAGGCTCGCTGAAGATCAGCGCGCACCATGGGTTTGAAGAGCCCTTCCTGAGGTATTCCACTCATGTCGCCGACGGCAGCTCGGCATGGTGCGGCCGTGAAAGGTGGCGAGCTGATTGTAGTCGACGACGTCACCAACAGTCCGATCTTCGCCGGGACAGAGGGCTTGACGTCGTGCTGAGCCGGTGTTCAAGCGGCGGAGTCTATGTTGTATTTCAGCCCCACTAGCCAGCTGGCCGGAATCGACGCCGAAGCGAGAGTTGATGCTCCTTCGCTTGATCGCCGGGCGGCTCGGTGCCCTCGGGCGACGAGGGTGCCCAGCTCGGTGAGTCCGTTCCGGGCCGAAAGGGGCAGCGATGAGCTTGTCGGGATCACCTGACCAGCACCAACGCTTCCGCGAGGTGAAACAAGGTGATCACATCTGCGCGCTGTTTGTGAATCCCGCCGAACGCGATGTCATGTTGCACGGTTACGTGCTCGCGGGTCTGCGGCGCCGCCATAAGTGCGTCATCGTGTTCGATGAAAGCGATAGCGGCCCGCTAGTAACAACCCTTCGCCAACACTGCGCCGTGGATGCGCATCTGGCGTCTGGCCAGCTAGAGCTGCGGAGAGCCGCAGACACCGCGCCACCTCAGGGGTGGTTGACCGCGGAGGACATGCTGGGCTTGTGGCCGGCCCGGCGGCGCAAGCACTCGATGCCGACGGTTACCCGTTCGTGCGTTTCGGTGGTGAGGCGACATGGGCCCGGCGCCACGTTGCCACCCTCGACGATCTCATCTACTACGAATCTCGCCTGAACCGGTATGCCATCAGCAGCGCGCAGTCATTTTTGTGCTTGTACGACCTGAGCACCTTCGGCGGTGCCGTCGTAGTGGACCTGCTCTACACCCACCCCAAGCTGCTGCTCAGCGGCGTCGAGCTGGAAAACCCCTACTACTTGGAGCCCGACGAGTTCCTCGCATTTCGCCAAGCACGCAGTTACTAAGGAGAACATAAGTAACCGGACTCGCAAACATTCTTGACCTGCGGCAACGCAATTTCTTGAGCCTGGAAACCTACGTTTCTCTTAGTAAGTGACTAAAACACGCGGTGAAAACCTGGGTTTCTGATGGACCTCGGTGACCGTGCGACTCAGTTCACGTTCTTGATTCGGGCTTCCTGATACCCCGCGATACCGACCGGATGCTAGTTGCTGGCCGGTGTATCTCCGGAACCCATGTCGCCCATTCCTCCTACCGCGTCATGCCCATCGCGACGGCGACCGCAGGTTCAACAGGAACTACGCCGCCAAGGCGCGAGCCTCACCGCGGGCGCCGCCTAAGTCCAACCGTCCCGCAGTCTGGATGCAGACTGCTGTTTTCAGGCGTCCAGCTCCAGCAGTCTGCATCCAGACTGCGGCTTTTGGAACCGGGGCTTCGGAGGGTCGTGGGCGCGTGGTTACGGCAGCTCGCGCAGGGCGTGCACGGTGGTCCAGGCGCGAGTGGCGAGTTGAAGGTGAAACCGGGTGTCCGGGTCGTTGAGCTCATGGCCGGACATCTCGCGGATCCGTTGCAGCCGATAACGCAATGTACTGCGATGCAGTGACAACGCCTTTGCCGTGAGGTCGTAGTTGCCGCCACATTCCAAGTAAGCGGATAATGTATCGACCAGCTGTGCGTCTTTGGTCGCGTCGTAGCTAATCAGAGCACCAAGCCAGCGGTGGATAAATTTGTCCACCGTGCTCATGTCGCTGATCTGAGAAAGGAGTTGGTAGATGCCAAGGTCGTCAAAAACGGTGACCTGCTCAGGAGAACCGGTAGCGACTTGCATCCGCAGGGCGAGCTGGGCTTGCCGGTAGGAACGCGGGTATTCGCATGGTTCGACACACGGTCCGCCGACGGCAACCCGGCAACTCCCCTGCGGACCTATCCGATCCCCTCTCAACCGCTCCCAGTCTTGGTCGGCATGGCAAAGCACGATCACTCCGTCCGACCGCCCAGTGAGCAGTGATCCGACCTCGGTGTGGCGCATAGCACGGCGCACAGCAGAAAAGAAAGCCTGATTAATGCGTTGTGTCCCGTTGGAGACAATCACCACTCGATGCGGGCGGACCAGGTCGTAACCGAGCGCCCTGGCCCGCGCGTGCGCGCTATCCGGATCGGTTCCAGCCAGCAAATCTTCGACGAGATCGCGCCGCAGCCGCAACTCTATCTCGCCGGACGCTTGCAAATGCGCGAGCTCCAAGCTGAGCACGGTGTGCATGCTCGAGAGCAATCCTCTCGCTGTCCCCGGCGCTTCGATGCGGATCAATTAAGGCGATAACGCCGAGTATTTCGCGCCCCGGTTGCGGCACCGCGATGAGGCGATCCCTATCCCGCACCGGCGATCGGGCATCGACAGCACGCCGTAGGGTCTGAGCCCGGCGCGCAGGACTCGGCTTGGGATAGGGCTCAGGCCGGCCGGGACCAGCCCAGGCGGTGAGGTTGCCATGGGGGTCCTCGATCATGACCGCCAGCCCGGTCAGCTCGTACAGGCACCGGGCGATGCCATCTTGGCCTTGGCCGGCGGAGGCCACTGCGGTGAGCCGGTCGTGGATGTCCATGCTGTGCTGCACCGCTGCCGAGGAGCGGGCCAGTTCCGCCAGCGCTTGTTCGAGGGCAAGGTTCGCTGAACGCAACTGGTCCGCGATCTTCCGTTCCCCGGTGATGCTGGCGCGCTCACTGGCGTGTAGCCGGGCATTGACCAGGGCCACTCCCGCTTGCTGCGCCAGGACGCCGAGCAGGAACTGACGATGTGACTCGGGCTCACGATCGCTACTGACCAGGAGATGGCCGGCTACCTGCTTTACTCCAGTCAGTGGGTACGCCCACGCCCAACCGGCCTGCCCCACGGTCAGAGCGCCCCCCGAATCGTCGAGCGAGGCAAGTTGGGCCTCTAGGCATTCGGCGACGGTTGGGCGGTCTACCGATCCGACCGAACACCAGTCCCCGTCAAGGTAAATACCTTCAACCCGGCAACCGCCCACTGACGGGATAGCTGTCGTGGCGATGCGGAGAATCTCCAATTCATCACAAGTGCTGGCCATCACCATTAACACGGTGAGCAGCGAGCGAAACGCTGCCAGCTGTTCCCGGAACAACGCGGCTTCTTGTTCGCGCGTACCCACGGTAAACCCTCTCACGCCCGCATCAGCATCAACTCGTCCGGTGGGACGCAGCGTCTGCCATCGCTTCATCACCGTGACCTCCAGAAGCCTCCCGGGTGATGCTCCCACGATGCGCGCGCCACCGCTCGGCGAATTCCGGCATCAAAACGCAAAATGCCGCGAACGCTGGCGTTGGCTCTCGAGACTTGAGGAGCTCAGCCTTGACGTACTTCGTTGCGTGTCAAAGCGAAGGTCCTCAACCGGAGGCAAGACCTCGAATAGATCCGCGAGTTCGGCGGCTTGCAGCGGGAGGGCCACGGCGCTGCTGACGCCACAGAGTTGTAGGTTCGCGCCCTGTTGGGTGGCGGCTCGCTGGGCATTGATGAGCACCGCCAGTCCGGTCGCGCCCAAGAAGGAGACATGGCTGAGATCCACGATCAGACGTTCGGGTTGGGTGGCGAGGGCATCGTCGAGGTGCCTGCGCAGGGAAGGTCCGGTGAGCATGTCTATCTCACCGGCCACGTGCGCGACCACAACCGCGTGGTCGTGCTGAAGTATGGTGACCGAAAGCAGCTCAGTGTCGGCTAGTGTCCCGTAAGCTTGTGGACTTCTGATTCAATCCATCGCACTTTGGCGAGGATCGTGTCGGCATCAGCAGTCCAGGTGAAGGGTCTACAGCCGGCGTTCCAGT
>JAJPIR010000242.1 GCA_021324675.1 Actinomycetota bacterium | reverse complement strand
GTAGCGAGATGCAGGTGGCAATGTCCGAGTGGCGGAATGGCAGACGCGCTAGCTTGAGGTGCTAGTCCCCGACTAGGGGGTGGGGGTTCAAGTCCCCCCTCGGACACAAACACTACGCACACGGATGATGTTGGTCGGGTTTCGGCCAAGACGGTGCGTTCTGCGTGGTCATAGGTAAGCCGGACACCAAGCTCGCGGTAGACCTCCGCTTTGTCCGCAGGGTCGGCGTGGCGCAAGGCATTCAACAAGCCACCAAGCGTGTCTACCAGCGTAAGGATGTCGTCTCTGCTCATTCGCCAGTTCATCCCGTGGCGACTGGCGAGAGTAGCCAGATGTGCCTCTGCGACGGTGCGTTGCTGTTGCACCTGCTGGCTCCAGGCCACCACCAAAGCGGGATCGGCCCCTGCTTCCAGGGCTGCACGGTGACGGGCAAGCTTGCGGTCGCACTCGGCGATCGCGCGCCGCGCCGCCTCCACGGCGGGCCCGTCATCAGGCTGGGCATCCTCCAACGCCGTCAATGACTGCTCGACCCGATGAGGGGCGAATGCTTGAGCCAGCCAGGTGTCGAGCGGATCGAGGACCGCGGCCTCGCGCACGTACACGGTGAGCGGGTGATCGATCTTGTTGCCCACCGCATACTCGTTGGGGAACCGGCACCGGTAATGAGCCTGTCCGTGGTTCCAGTTGCCCTGCATCCGCCGACCACAGACAGCGCACACCATCAGCCCTTTCAGGGCGTAGTGGTGTCGGGTTTGCAGGGTGCGTCCGGTCGAACTTGGCCCTCGCGACTCTAGGCGAAGTTGGACTTCCTGGAAGATCTCTCGGCTTACCAGCGCGGGGTGGACTTGCTGGTCGGAGACAATCCACTCCTCGCGGGGATTCCACGCCAGCGTGGTTCGATGCCCGAGCGCGACATCCTCCACATTGATGAGCGATTCCTGTTTCCGTTGTTTGTTCCAGACCTGATATCCGGTGTAACGCGGATTCCGCAAAATCGTCCGGACCGCACTCTTGGACCACGCCAGGCCACACCGGTGTTTGTTGCGGTCCGGGTCATACGCTGAGGGCGAGGGGATCCCCTCCGAAGTCAGATGCTGCGCTAAGGCATAGATACCAGTACCCATCCGGTATTCGTGGAAAATCCGCTGCACCACGGGGGAGGTGACCGGGTCCGGCTCTAACCGCTTGAGTCGCTTACCTTCCACCGCCTTTGCAGGATTCGGATGCGGCCCAGCATCAACCACCCGATAACCATAAGGCGGACGACCCCCCAGGTAACGGCCTTCCACCTGCGCCTGAGCGGCCATCGCGGAGCGAACACGGATCTTGATCCGGGTCCGCTCCCCCTTGCTCATCCCACCGAACACCGACATCACCAGATCATGAGCCTCGGATTCCGGATCAATCACTCCCCCGACCTCAGGAACCCACAGTTGTACCTTGTAGTGGACAAAGACAGGAAAAGTGAGCCCGTATTGGTTGCCGTAAAACGCCCGCTGAGGTTCCCCGATCACTACCGCATCAAATCCCCGTCGCGGATTCTTCAACGCGTCAAGTAGCAGGGCTGCTTGCGGCCGACGTTTCCATGGGATCGAGCGCGACTGCCCGATGTCGAAGAACTCAGCCACGATTTCACCGTGGCGCTCACTTAACGCGCGGGCCCGAGCGAGCTGCCAGGCACGGGATGCCTCCGGGTCCTGTTGATCCTCTGTGGAGACCCGCCCGTAGAACGCGAACCGTGTCATCGCGGCGCTAGTCTCCCTTGTCGTGATCGTCCGCACAGACTGACGTTGACCTGTCTTCCTGTCGAGCCTCGCGCCCACGGTCCCGGCCTACGTTGCGCAGCAGCCGTAGCAGCGCTGCGGCAGCCCGCGGGGTGAGCACCGGCGGGTGTTCGGGGAACACCACCCTGATCTGCTCGTCGTAGAGATCCTGAGGCCCGTGCCCGCGAGTGCCCGTCATGGCCACCGAGGCCCGCAAGCGCACCGCGGTTGGTGATCCCCCACGGTTGACTCCAGAGATTCTGCCAGCCGGTTCCACTGGCTCCTGGCCAGAACACAGCAAGCAGAAAACGGTATCGCCCATCGATTGTGCGGTGGTAAGGGTGAGTAGTCATGAGACGGTTCCTTTCTGGCCGAGTCGTTCTGCCGACGAAGATTGCGCGAGATCAGTGCGAATGCTGGGGCAAGGAGGTTGGGTGCGGTTTGTCGGCGCGGGTTTCCGCGAGCGGTGATGCGGGGTGGTCTCGCTCTCTGTCGGGTCGTGTCGGCGGCGTGGCGCCGCCGCTGGCAGCGGGTCGAGTGGTCCTCCTCTCCTCCGTCGGGTGTTCGTTCACGCGGACGTCCGCGAGGCGGGCGTACCTACGCGCGCCTCGCGGACGTCCGCACGAACAACGGGTGTCATAACTGGGGTTGGCTGGCACGCCAGCGACCTCGGGAGACCTGGACTGCTCGCCCATCGGCGAAGTGGTGGTGAAGCCGGTGGTAAACCCAGGTGCGGCGCATGCCGGTCGCGGCCATGAGATCAGAGATCGACGCGCCGCCCGGTGGCGCCTGCTCCAGAGCGGCCAACAAAGCCGTATCCGGGTCCGTCCCCTCGGCAAGGTTGGGTTTTCTGAGGGTCTCAGTGCCCTGCCTAGGCCGGGGAACGACTAGCTGCTGGCCCGCATCGCGGATTGTGTTGTCGGTGGCCGCACGGGAGGCGTCATCAAGGGCGGGCCTGGTGCGAGCGTGTCGGGTGGCCAGGGTGGTGACGTCGGTGTCGTTGAGCAAGTAGGCGCGGGCGCGGCGCGGTGTGGTGTGCTCGGGGGTGGAGAGGAGGAACTTGCCGGGTGCGTCGAGGGTGTGGGCGTGCCATCCGGCGGCGAGCATGCCTTGGCCGAGCACGAGATCGACATCTCGGCGTTCGCGGACCCGCAGGCACAGCCGGACGTCCATCTGCGAGCGGACCGCCCCCGAGCCCATGGCTTTTTGAGTGGGCCGCTGGGTGGCCACGAGCAGGGTGACCGCCACGGCCCGGCCGCGCCGGGCGGTGGAGTCGGCGTGGCCCACGGCGGCTGGGGCGTCATCGCTGAGTTCGGCGTACTCGTCAATGACGACGACGAGTGCGGGCTCGGCTGGGCTGGGTTGCCACAGTCGCTGCCCGGCCGCGGCCAGCCGGGCGGCGCGGGTGTTCAGGATGGCCACCGCATCAGCGAGCAGTTCGGCTGCCTGAGTCGGGGTGGTGGCCAACCGATCGAGGCACGGTGCCCAGGGTCTGAGTTCCATTCCACCCTTGAGGTCGATACCCCAGAGCACGACGTCCGGGCAGCCACTCAGGCAGGCGAGGATGGCGTTGAGGACGCCGCTTTTGCCGGCACCGGCGACGCCACCGACAAGCGCGTGCCGGTGCGCCAGAGTGACGGTGACCGGAGAGGCGTCCTCGAACAACCCAAGTGGGATCGGCGCAGTGATGGTGCGCGGTGTCGCGTCGAGAACCGTTGCGGGCCAGGCGATGGCCCGGGCGTGCGGGTCGGTGTCCAGGACTCGGATCAGGCAGTGGTCGGCGCGCGCGGGGTCTGGCTCGATCCGGACGGCGCCGGGCCTGGTACCGAGCCCGGACTCCAGTGCGGAGACCTTGGCGATGACGTCGGTGGCCGTCTGCCCGCGGCGCAGGCCGATTCTGGCCCGCCAGCCCCACAGGTCGACCACGGCCGACATGACCCGGGAGCCGTTGAGGCCCACTGCTTCGGCGACGTCTGGCCAGGCTTCCAGAGTGCGCTCGACCCGGACCCGGGCCCGGCGGCGCCGATGCCACCACCAGGGCACCGCGCCAGCAAACGTGCCGAAGACGAGCAACGCGGGCAACATCCCAGTGCCAGGACCCAACGCGGTCCCGACGGCCAGCCACAGCCCCGCCGCTCCAATGACGGCTACGGCGTAGGTACGCTCGACCTTGCGCAGGCCGGATGTCAACCGCTCCATCCACCACAGCGCCGCCGACCCTGCGACAGCGAGCACGGCAACGATGGGTGCCCAGTTGGGAACCCACGCGTGCAGCAATGCGGCAATTAACCCGGTGGTTGCCCCCAGCACGAGCGGAGCAAGCTCGGAGCGGTATCGGTAGATTCCGCGGAGGAGAGCCTCGAGGGTCTCGCCGGGGTAGTGGTCGTCCACGAGCAGGGTGAGAGGCTCGCCCCGGACACCGTGACGGTGCAGGCGGCGGCGCATCCACCGGGTACGGCGGCGGCTCACTTGTCGCTCCCTGCGGTGCTCGCGTCATCGTGACTGTCGCCGTTGAGGACAGGACTCAAGGGGTGGTCAGGCAGCTCGTCGTATAGGTAGGCCATCGGCTCTGCCTCGCCGTCCTCGTGGGCGGCAACAGCCGCGCGGACGGCGGCCAGCAGGTTGGCGTACCGGGCTCGCAGGACGGTCATGGCTTGGCGCAGCCGGGCGATCTCGGCACGCAGGGTGGTCAGATCGTTGGTCATCGAAGCGGTCGCGGTCTCCTTTCGGTCGGGAGTGGTGGTGTGGGTGATTAGCCAGGCGAAAATCGCCCGGAGGTTGGGGAGCTGGTCGGTGTCGGCACGGTTCCGGCCCGGGTGGCCCGGGTGCCTTCTCATCGGGTCAGAGGTGCAGTCCGGCGAGTAGCCGGGCGACGGCCTGGGTCGCGTCGCGGATGTAGGGACCCAGTGAGGAGGAGGCGAGGAAGAAGCCGAGCAGGATGCAGATGATGGCGTGCCAGGCGCGCAACCCGGCGAACCGCATTAGCAGGAAGGCCAAGGCGGCGAGTAGCACCACCGCTGACAGGCTCAGCATCAACGGAAGGGACCTCCTTTCTTTCGGAAGCGCTCATGCGGACAGGTCAATGTCCGGGACGGCGACCACGAGGCCGCCGCTGGCGAGGACGGTCAGGCTCGGGACGGTGGGACTTGGAGCCTCGGGCATTGCAGCGCCGCTGGCGGCGTGGACCGTTCTGTGGACCCAGCTGGCCGCGGTAGGCCTGGCGCTGAGCCCAGGCGGCTCGGGCTTGGCATTTGACGCATAGCTGGCTTGTCTCGGCGCGGGCACCGCACAGGCATCGGGACTCCTCACTGAACAGCGGCCAGGCAAGGCCGTCTGTCAGGTAGTCGTCGCCGCCTGCGGCGGAGTCATTGGGGCGGGATTGGTCGTCGGGTTGCTGGTGGGCCATGGTCTGCTCCTTTCGGTCAGCACCCCACTCGACTCCATGATCTGAACATGGCTGCACATGGTCAGATCATGCTTCGGCCGCATATGACGACGGTCGAGGTGGTGTCTGGCAGGGCGCTTGTGGCTCCCGGAGCGGTTCGTCCGGGGTGAGGAACAGAGTGCTAGACGGGACGGGGACGTGATCACCACGCGATTGGACGTAGGCAAGACGTCCCCTCTACGGTGACTGCCGTCCTGGGACGTCCTGTTACGGAGCACGGTGGGATGGCGAACGACCGACTGCGCACAGCGTTGCTGCAGCGCGGCGTCACTCCGGCCGAACTGGCCGACGCGGCAGGTGTGGACCCCAAGACAGTCGAGCGGTGGATCAGTGGACGCATCCCCTACCGACGCCATCGCTACCTCGTTGCCACCCACCTGCAGGCCGACGAGACCTACCTATGGCCCGACGCGCTGGCCCCGTCCGAGGTGGCCGACGCGTCAGAGAGCGAGATCCTTACCGTCTACCCACACCGCTGGGCGGTGCCCCGGGATGCCTGGGGTCACCTGTTCGGCTCGGCCCAGAAGGAGATTGGGGTTCTCGTCTACAGCGGCTTGTTCCTCGCCGAGGACACGGGCCTACATGCGCTGCTGGCCCGCAAGGCGGCTGAGGGTGTCAGCGTGCGGTTCCTGCTCGGTGACCCGGATAGTTCACATGTGGACACCCGTGGGCAGGATGAGGGCATCGACGCGGCTATGGCTGCGAAGATCCGCAATGTGATCGTGCTGTACCGCTTACTAAGGGAGACCGAGGGCGTGCAGTTCCGGCTGCACTCCACCGTGCTGTACAACTCGATCTACCGAGCCGACGACGAGCTGCTGGTCAACCCGCACGTGTACGGTGCAGCGGCGTCGCAGGCCCCGGTCATGCACCTTCGCCGGGTGGCCGGCGGCGGTATGGTCAGGACCTACCTGGACAGCTTCGAACGGGTGTGGTCCAGAGCGCGGCCACTGGACTGAAAAGGGCGACAGTTGGCGCGCATCGACTACTACGACGACCCGCAGGCCCCCACCGCGAACAGCGTCGTTCCCTCTGCGAACGTGGTCGTGGTCAACGACGACGGCGCGGTGCTGGTCATTCACCGCACCGACAACGACAACTGGGCCTTCCCCGGCGGTGCCATGGACCTCGGCGAGTCCCTCGTTACCACGGCCGTGCGCGAAGTCAAGGAAGAGACCGGGATTGACTGTGAAGTTACCGGTTTAGTCGGGATCTACACCGATCCCAAGCACATCATTTTTTACACCAGTGACGGTGAGGCCCGCCAAGAGTTCTCCGTCCTGTTCACCGCCCGGCCGATCGGCGGCACCCCAACGCCGAGCACTGAGTCCCGCGAGGTGCTTTGGGTACCCCGCGAACAAATACTCGATCTGAACATGGACCGCTCGATGCGGATGCGGGTGCAGCACTATCTGGAAGCCCGTCCCGAGCCGTACCTCGGCTGACCCGTGGAGCCCTCCCCGTGGCTTGACGTCGGAGCCAACCTGTTCTCTTCAGTCGGCACCGTCGGCGCCTTTGCTGTTGCCATGTACTTGCTGCGCAAGGAGCACAAGCGCGAAGAGCGCCACGATGAGGAAGTCCGCCGCTCCCAGGCCGTCAAGGTCAGTGCCTGGATCGAGGCCCGGCCTATTGCCTATGGCGGCCGGGAACTGGCCTTCCACGTCCACAACGCCTCGGACATGCCCATCTACGAAGTCTCCCTCCCAATGCCCGTCCCCACCGGCGACGGCCAGGCCAACGAGGCCGAGTTCATCGGCCTGGTTCCACCAGGGCAGACCGTGCAGCGTCCGGCCCCGAAGGAATGGGCCGCGTCCTACTTTTCCCCCGAGCCGGTCGAGATCGAGTTCCTGGACAGCAGCGGTCAACACTGGACTCGCGACGAACAAGGCTTCCTCACCAGCGGTGACAACCGCAACCAAGCTTCGAGCCCATAGAAAGAAACCGCGCGGCTCAGCCTCGCTCGTTGGCGTGCAGGGCGGCCGTTACTTCCCGGCACTGCTCAAGCAAGCGCGGAGCCGAGGTCTGCACGGCACGGTGTACGGCGCTATCGGGTTCGTAACGGGTGAGAATCTCAGCGATTCGTTCCTCAGGTGAAAGCCGCTCACCGCGTGGGCCGGTGGTGAAGTCACAGTACGTAAGAGCAATGACCTGCTCGCGCAAGTGGCCGCCGAGCGGGAACTCAGCAAGCAGGAACTTACTCAAACCGCGTTCGGCGGCTTCGGCCACCGCACCGGAATGGTGTGCCACAAGCGCGCACACCGCCGGAGCGGCATCGGTCCGGTCACGCAGATACCGAGCCCCGTCGAGCGGGTGGAACCCCGTCACGGCCAGCGCAGGCGCGTACCCGATGTCGTGCAACCATGCGGCTGCCTCGATCAAGTCGGTATCCCAGCCCAGCAATGGTCCAACAGACCGGGCCTGCGCGGCGACACCCCGCGTATGTACCCACCGATCCGGCAGCACCCCAGCGAGCACGCGCTGCGCGATCTCCCGAGCCCAGGCAGGCAACCGGTCTGCCATTCCAATGACCCTAATTGCCCTTGAGAGACCTGGCACCGTTGACAAACCGACCCTTGCCGTGCACGGCGCAGACCAGACCGAGACTCACCAGAAAAGACAGCGCTTGCCGGGCCGTGCCCCGGGACACTCCGTACTGGCGGGTCAACGCGGCCTCCGACGGCAAGGCATCGCCCGGCGCCAGCTCCCCAGCAGCGATAGCACGCTGCAGGTCTGCCGCGATCCGCCGGTAGGCGGGCAACATCGCCGCAGGCAGACCTGGTGTGAGGACGACCCGCCCCCGACCAGGAACCGTGCCGACCAAACCTTCCTGGGCCAATAGTGCCAGCGCTCGGCGCACCGTGTTCCGCGCGACACCGAACTCCCCGGACAGAACCGTCTCAGAAGGCACCGGGGAACCCGACGGAAGCAGTTCCAGCCGCACCCGCAGGGCCTCGGCGATCCGCGCATAGCTGCCCCACTGCGTGGAGGTCGGACTCATCGACGGCCGAGCTCGTCTCGCAGTGATGGCGGCATATGCCAAGCCTTGCAGGTCCCCCGTCTCGAAGACGGACCTCGGCCGGGACGTCTAGGGACGTCTTATGTTAGCGTCACGGCACGACTCTCACGGAGAGGAGCACATGGCCGTGAAGGTGACACCGCCAATCAGTCCTTTACGGCGGGCGCTTGCCGAGTCGCGGCTACGCGAGGTTGACGTCGCCGAGGCTCTCGGTGTCGACCCGAAGACGGTGCAGCGCTGGCTCGCCGGGCGCCTGCCTCAACCTCGACACCGATGGGGGCTCGCCGATCTCGTTCAGCGACACGAGTACGACTTGTGGCCGCAACTGGCAGGGAATCTGGTACCAACGATCAACCCAGAGATCATCGCGGCCTACACACACCGAGGTGCGGTACCCCGAGAACTCTGGCGGCAGTTGTTCGCCAGCGGCCAGAGCGAGATCGGCATCCTCGTCTATGCAGGACTGTTCCTCGCCGAGGACATTGACCTCATCAAGATCATGTGTCACAAGGCCAACGACGGCGTGACCATCCGCATCCTGCTCGGCGATCCAGATAGCGAACAGGTCGCCCTACGCGGAGCCGAGGAAGGCATCGCCGAAGCCATGGCGGCGAAGATCCGCAACGTCATCGTGCTTTACCAACTGCTGCTCGACTTACCCACGGTAGAAATCCGCCTGCACAACACCGTGCTTTACAACTCCATTTACCGCGCCGATGACGAGATGCTCGTCAACCCACACGTCTACGGCACCGCTGCAGCGCAAGCCCCCGTCCTGCACCTCCAACGCCACGGTGATAGCGACCTGTTCAATACCTACGCCGAAAGCTTCGAACGCGTCTGGACAACCGCCAAGCCCCCACCCGCCTGAGACGGCCGCGCGTCAGGTGTTCATTTCCGTACCTCGTGCCACGGACTATCCGCACCCCGGTGTTCTTGGGCTGGCTTAGCACCAGCGTTGCTCCGGTTCATTCGTGAGCAGGCGCAGGAGTTCAGGCGACACGCTGATCAGCTGCTGCTCACCCGCGAAGCGCACATAGAGCACACCGGGGCCACGGCCGAGGACCTGGCCTGGCTGGTGTAACCGGGAGAACAACGCCCCCTGGTCCGGGTGCTCAGCGACCTGCTCCACCCAACAGAACAACGCAATCCGGCTACCTTCAACATCGCACCACTTGTCCTGAGCTTCTTGAGGTGCGTCAGTGGGCATGGTTGTATCTGTACCTTTCTGGGTTGTTGCTGTTGGTGTCCGGCTGATCGCCGGGAGCAGAGCGTCGGGGGTCGCTCGCTCAACCGGCGATCAGCCGGGGATCTTCGATCCCGACAACTGCGATAGCGCTCACGGCACGATCACCAGGTATCGCGGTAGCGAGCCGGTCCGCGCGCACTCTGGCTTGGCCGAGCGTCGGCGGCCAAATCGTCATCGGACGTTGCTGGCTGCGCGGAACATGCAGGCCCGCTGGCGCCGGAAACTCCGCAATAGGGGCGTCAGGATGCGCCGGGTGCACCAGATCAATCAAAGCCCGTATCGCCTGCTGTGGGGCACCTTCATAAGCCCAGACCGCAGCTTCGGGCGCGAAAATATCCTCCGCGCCCCGCTTCGGCACCCTGGCCGTCGTGACTCGACTGAAATTTCGGATAGTGAGCAGATCGACATACTGCTCCCACTCATAGGCAGCAACCAGCGCATTCGGCGCCAATTTGGGTCCGCAGCAATACAGTATGAAACCGTCGGTGACGACGTGGACAAGCAACTCTTCCACGACAGTGGGCAGGCTCACTCTCCCACTGTGACGAGGAACTGCGGACGGGAACTGCCTCATGCGTTTCTCCTCGATCGACCGATCCCGTGCCACGACGAGCGGCAGAGATGGGGATGCAGAATGCTGGCGGGGTAAACGGATGGACAAACTGATGTGGTCGGGCGGGAAATGCTCCGGCGCTGCCAATGCGGCGGACCAGACGCCCATGGTCGGGGTCAGGGTTGACCTTGCCCACCAGCACGTGATCCAGTCCATACATCGGCTCTACGCTGCTCAGCATTAGTCGAACGCTAAACGCACCGGCCGCGTCGATTACCATATGAAGACCCAGTGGCACAGCCCCGCCCGAGTGCACCACGCCGACAGCCGTTCGGCGAGTCACCACTAATCCCTCCGCTCCCTTTTTCCCATCGTAATTAGGCATCGGAGACGAGTCGTTCAACGTTCACGACAGCTGTCCAATGCCGTTATCGAAGGTTGCCAACCGACGCGGAACGCCACGACTGCGGCTGAGTATCGGCTTTAGGACGCGGTGTTCGTCCCGGAGATGTCCTTCGATGAGCCACCTGGCCACGTGGCGAGGTAAACCGCGCGTCGGCATTGATCACTATGGGCCGACCAAGCACACAGCCCACTAGCCCGCGCCTATGGCGCTGATGTAGTCGTCCGGGCATATGTGGCTGACAACCAACCGGACAGGTGCCGGGAGGCATTGGACCGGCGTTGCCGATGAGCGGTAGGCTCGCCGCGATGATCGAACATGTGGTCGAGTAGGGACCTGTGCCGCGCCGATCGCACCGAGCACGGTCGGCGCTTCGTCGCCACCGCTCAGTGTTACGTGTCGGTTGGCCTCGTGACCGCTCGGTGACATATGGTTGCATGTACCGCGAGATGCTTACAAACGTGTTATTCGTTGCTGAACCGACGATCCACCGAGGAGGCGTCACCGTCAGGAATGTGGATAGGGGTAGCGACGACTCTTGTGCCGTACTGGTAAGCCCTTCTGTCTACTGTTAATATCTAGCTTAGCGCCAGGAGAAAACTAAATGGAAAGTAAGCCGCGTCGTGTCTTTGTGGTTCATGGTCGTAATATGCAGGCCCGAGATGCGATGTTCGAGTTCTTGCGATCGATTGGCCTGCAACCTATCGAATGGTCGCAGGCAATTGCGATGACGGGCAAGGCCTCTCCCTACATCGGTGAGGTGCTAGATGGGGCTCTTGCTGCTGCTCAAGCAATCGTTGTCCTAATGACGCCTGACGAAATTACTTACTTGCGAGCTGAGTACAGTGGCGGCGATCACGATACAGAGACACAACCAGCTCCACAAGCGCGGCCGAATGTACTCTTTGAAGCGGGCATGGCCATGGGCCGCGCGCCCAATCGTACGGTGCTACTAGAGTTTGGCAAGCTGCGACCATTCAGCGATATAGCAGGCAGGCATGCGCTCCGGTTACGTGACACCGCCGATAGCCGTAAAGAGCTGGCCCAACGGCTACAGACCGCTGGTTGCGCAGTTGATACAAGGGGTAACGACTGGCTAAAGGCAGGCGATTTTACGACCCCTTCCGAACCTGGTGATGGGCTCCCCCTAGGCAAGAAGGTGCCGTCACAGGCGCGTAAGCGGGTCAGTTTCGATGTGCAGTTCCATGAGCGCTCTAACGCAAATGGCCGTTTGCAAGTCGTCAACCGTGGAACTGAAGACGTTTTCGAGGTCGACGTTATCGTGCCTAAGGAAGTGCAAGGTTTTCAGCTTCATGGCGATGAGCTACCCCTGAAACGGCTTCCGGCGGGCAGAAGTTTTTCCCTGCATACGATACGTTTCATGGGCGGCGGCGAGGGTCCCTACGATTACTTCGATGTTACCATCACGGCGAAGCTGGCGGATGGCACACCAGTTAAAGAAGATGTGTTTGTAAGTCTGGTGAGCTGACATGAGCAGCTTTACGATCTCTGTTCCCACGGATGGGCCCTTCCTTCGTCGTGAATGTCCCTCGTGCGTTCGTCAGTTCAAGTGGCACCATGGCCCGACGGATGACCGGCCAGAGGGTGAAATTGATCTTCCGGTGTATTTTTGTCCGTACTGCGGAGAGTCGGCACTAAGAGATCATTGGTGGACGCAAGAGCAGTTGGAGTACGCTCGACAGGCCAGCGCGGGACCAATCATGCGCGAGCTTGTTGACGGGCTTCGCAAGGGTCTGCGCACTTCGCGCAATAGCATAGGCAAATTCTCTGTTGATCATAACGCGCCTGAGACCCTTGCCCCACTCACGGAGCCCGCTGACATGATTATTGTATTGTCTCCGTGTCATCCGTGGGAGCCGATCAAGGTCATAGAAGACTGGAATGAGCCAATTCATTGCTTGATATGTGGCGATAAGTTCTTGGTCTGATCTCCATATTTTTGCGCGCTGCGAACAAAAAATAGGGCTACCCTAAGTGCCCGGAATAAAATAAGTTATCCATTTGGGGGCATTGTGGAGCCCCTGACCTGTAACGATGTTAACTTCAAAGGATTAGTTGTTTCCATTCCGACGCCTAAGTTGGGGGTGACGGTATAGAGTATACTGTCGTGGAGAAACACTCGAGTTGCTAATGCGCGTTTCGCAATACTTTCAGCTTGGGTTTAACGCACCCTGAGCTTGACTTTGTAGATGTTGACATCATCAAAGACACTTGCCTATTCGTAGATCCGCGAACGCTGCTTGCAATAGATTCTGAGTGGGCCGATGAGTCGGTGCATCTGGTACCAAATTTCGTCAAGAAGTGCTTGATGCGGTTCATGCCGGTGATCAGCCTCGTGGTCAACGCCTCCTTGGTTATTTGCGCGAGCCTAACGAAAACCCATCTGGGGCTTTCCCGTGGTCGTTCAAGAGGGACGGGCTAGTACTGCAACGACAGTTCGTGACCTCGTCGGCGGTAGTGGCTGGTGCGGGCGCGGGCTTGGCTGGTTCGTCGCCAGTATGACCAGTGCAGGGCGTGGGTAATAGTGTGGTGGATGGGTGCGGCGATGCGATTGAATAGTTTGCGGATTTCGTTGAGGGTCAGGGGTATGAGTTCGGGGTCCGGGTTGTCGCCGGTGCCCTTTTTTTCGTGGTGTCTCGGGTGATAATGAGAAAAGCTGTGGCGGCCATGGACAGGGTGATGTGCCGGTACCAGGCGTGGTATCGGCGGACTTGGTAATGATCGAGTCCGGTTTCGTTTTTGGCAGTTTGGAAACACTCCTCGATAGCCCAGCGGGCACCCGCGACACCGACCAACTCGCTCAGTTCAGTGTCGGCTGGCCCATAACAGATGTAGTAGGCGATCTCGTCGGGATCGGTGATCGAGCGGCGGGCCAGCAACCAGTGTCCGCGTCCAGGTTGGCGCCAGGGCCGGATGTCCACGGCGGCCCAGTCGTACAGTCGCTGCCCGTGGGCACCGTTGCCGCAGCTCAGGCGTGCCAGTCGGCCTCGGCCAGTTCGGCGATGACCGCATGGGCTCGGCGTTGGCGCAGGTCCATCGAGATGACCATGTGGGATTTGGGCACCGCGAGAACGTGGGCAAGGTGGTGGTCTTCGAGCCACATCCGTAGACGGCCAACTTGGCCGTAGGCTTCATCCGCGGTGACCCACCCAAACGGCACACCCGCGGCGACGGCTCGCGCGATCATCCGTTGGGCCAGCTGCGGCTTGGTCGCAAACTCCACGTCATCAGCAATTCCGGCGTTGTGGCACCGGGCCCGATCAGCGAACCATTCTTTCGGGATATACAGTTCCCGATCGATCAACCCCCGCCCCCGAGCAGAAGCGTATGCGGCGAAGACTCCCACCTGGGAATTTTCGATCCGGCCCGCGGTACCCGAGTACTGGCGAGCCACCCCTGCCGATTTCGTGCCCTTTTTGACAAACCCCGTCTCATCAACGATCAACACACCCCGGACGGCATCACCCAACGCGGCCACCACCATCGCTCGCACGTCATCACGAACCCCGTCGGCGTCCCAGGCATAGAAATTCAGCAGCCGCTGCATCCCCTGCGGACCGGCCTCACCGGCCGCCTCGGCCAGCGTCCAGCCATTCTTGCGCTCCGCCTCACCCAGCAAACCTCGCAGATAGCCACCATCTGCCGGCGCGGCTCCACCCGCGGAAACCGACCCGCGAACCGCCCCACAAACGCCTCAAACCCCGCCGACCACTCCGCCACCACGTCCCACACACATGATCAGCTACACCCACACCGGACGAACCCGCGGCAGACACGCCGACTATGATCATAACAATCTGTCGTTGCAGTACTAGGTGCCGAGTCATCACTCGACGTTTATGAGGTGCTTTCAAACAGTCAGGCAGCGCACTCCGGCCTGCTTGAGGATCTGGAAGACGCTATATTGGTGATCCCTCGAATAGAGTTTATCCCCCCTTGACGCTGCCGCGTCGAGAATCTACGATTCATCATGGCCGCAAAAGGATTGATATTCGCTACGTTAACTCTGCGCGCAGCGGCTTCTTTGATTGGCTTTCCCAACGCTATCCTTCCAGTCATATCTGGATAGAGCGTAAAAACTACGAACGCGAACTGGGCAATCCAGAGATGGATCAAATTGCAGGTCGTTTCTCGCCTCAACGGCGCAGAGTCGGCTTTTTGGTTTATCGGGAGTACGCTGATAAGGATGAGTGTGGCAGCGTGGCATTGATACTGCACATGACGATCGTGCCTGGATAATCCCTGTAGACGACGAGGATTTAGCTGCGCTTGTCGAGGAGCACAAGCAATCCTCTTTGGAGGGCGGGTTCGACTCACTTCGAGCCGCGTTGAACCGCTTAATTATGCAAATGGTCCCCGTGGAGATTACTGGTAACGGCAAGTATAGCCGGGGGGCAGTATTCGTCACAGGATAAGCTGAATGATCAGTTAGCAAAGATACTGAGGGCTTGCTAGCTGCGTGGTACCGGGCTTATAGAGAGCAGGCAATGTCATCAGGCTATCGCCATTTCTCAATCTGCTCAGCTAGATTTCCTATTGTCGCTTTAAGTGCCCTTGTTACATCGAGTTGGCCGCCATATGAAGGATGATCGAGGGTCCGGCAGTAGTGACGATCCTCCTCAAGTAGATACTCGACAAAGTGTAGTGTTTTGGCGCGCCATCCCCCACCTCGAGGTAAAGTGGCATCATATATTCTTTCAAACCATTCTGCTGAGCAAATAGGTGTCACATCTGCCATGGCGGAGAGGTACTCGAAATTTCTCTTAGACCAATCGAGGTGTTGTTCGCCCGATGGTGCAATCTCAACCTGCGTTGCAGAACTCGCTGATGTTACTGTAGGGTCATAGTTACGAATCAACCCCGTTTTTAGCATTTCGTCAATACAGGCTATAACAATCCTTGGCTCAAGGCTCATATCTCCACAGTAGCGAAGTAGATCATCCAACGGAAGCAGAGGATCATTACTGTCCATACTCGCGGCGTCAGCTAGTAGTTGAAGGATTCGTACGCTGATTAACGGGGTCGAGTCTGTATTCTCTATGAGGGCATAGATATTCTGCACAAATTCGTGTTGACCTTGAGCGTAATCGCGATAATTTCCGCGCACTAGCGCCATTACAGTACGACTTCGCGCCACAGTCAATGCTGAGCCTGCGAGGTAGCTCGTAAGCAAATCTTCGACTTTCAGATGCGGCGAAGTGATAAACAATCGAGCTAGGCGTAGCGCCCGTCGGATATCATAATTCGCCAACTTGCCTATCTGGCGTGACACTTCAGCTGTATTAAGAAAAATTTCCTGAAGTGTTCGTGAGAACGCCGCGAGATCATCAACCTTCCAAGAAAGACCGCGCTTGACGAAATAGTGATCGTCCGGTCGAACCCTCTCTAGATCAATCTTGCCGTGTAGATATTCAATCCTGCGGCGTAGCACGTGCTCAGTCGGTGGAGTTGGCAAAAATAGTGCTTCATGTTCGAAAGACTGCAGGGCTCCGTGCCGGGACAGACGCCAACTCGTGCGGTCCGTGATAGGAAGTATCACCAGGCATAGTTCGGTTTCGTAGATTGACCTCGCATATTGATAAACCCGTTCTTGGAACTCAATGTGAAAGTGATCCGCATTGTCGAAAATTAGTACCGGTAGGTTTCGTCGGCTTCCGACGACACATCTGAACATTCCAGCGATATAACGATGCGGATCATTTTCACGACGTTCCTCCGCCCACTCGCCGAACTTTATTTGAAATTCTTGATGGTTGGTCTCGTAGAGGATTGACCAAGTTCCTTTTCGCAAGCGAACATAGTCGTCGTAAAAAATTCCCTCAATCTCCTGAAAACTAGGAGGATTATTGCCGAATAAAGAATTTTCGGCCTCGGACAGGAGTTGTCGATCGAGCACTCGGTGATTGCGGAGACATCTCCAGGGCTATCGGCAAGGTTGACTCGAACTGGCACGCATAACTTTGCCAGTTCGGGCCGGAGAACGGCTTGGAAAAAGCGAGTGATAAATGTAGACTTGCCGGCTCCTTTCGTTCCTACGATAACTACAAATTCATGGCGCCTACTTTCGGTAGCTCGTTCGATAACCTGGGTCAACGCGGCAGCGTCAGAAGTGTCGAGGCTTCGAATTCTCCGCACTATGTCTTCAGATATCCGGGCCAGTTGGACATCGGCCGCCCTGCTTTCATCCGTTTCAACGAAGCATTTGATCAACATGTCGGGGTCTTCATCCCCAGTCAGGCGATCGAAAAAACTTGTCATGACTCGGTCTATGTCGGCGCTAAGCGGGCTGCCCTTTACTAGCTTGACTGATCCTGGAGTAATTAGAGATTTACTGAAGGTTGTCTTGCGGATGCGTCGCCCTTCGGCTTCTTGGAACAGTGGACGATAATTAAGCCTTTCGGCGGATTCATACGATAGCAGATCGTAAAAAAATGCAAACTCTTCCTCGACTTGATCCAGGCTTGCGAATACGAAGGCTATGCCTTCGGTTGTGTCGAGACCGTCACCAAGTCTAGTTCCGCGGAAGATTATCCATTCATGCCCGTTGGCGACGCAGGCAAGCTCAGCGTTCTTTGCTCCACAGTACCTTATCGCTTGCTTGATTCCTTCTTGTGCGGCCGCCGTGGAGAACACCGGGCCGTTGAGCTTATAGCCCTTCTTTGGCGAACGCGCCTTGAGGTCAAACTTGCGCCCATCTCGCTTCGCTTCAATGATTAATCTTGCCCGCCCGTTAACCTGACAGTTGTAATCGATGAAGCCGTCCGGTGACGGATTTTCTGTAAGCATTTCAGCGAGCGGCCAACCTAGAATATCCACAAACATTGGATCGATGATCTTCATTCGTACATCGGATTCAGTTATGAGCGTATTGCTAGTATCCTCTATGACCCTCTGGCGGAATTCCTTGAAGCGTTCAAAAGCTACGTCGATGCGCTCCATTCCTGCCTCCATGCGTAGGGCGTGAATGCAAAATTATACACCATATAGTGAAAATGCCACGACGGCTCCAAAAGTATTAGAGAGCAAAGCCTGGCGATTTTTGACTTGGCCACTCGAAACTTGCTTGCACACAAAAATCTACTAGGCCACTCGCCGCGACCTTAGCTTGCGTACTCCTTCCTTGCACAGAACTCGCTTCACTGATGTAGTTCCAATGCCATACCGCTCAGCAAGATCCCGAACGGTGGCGCAAGCTAGGTATGAGCTCACAACGATCTTGATGTCGGCAGAAGACAAACGATCATGCAGTCTCCAGACTCGTGGACGTTAGTCCGTCTACTGAGACCCAGTTGAGGTGGCGGTGTTGCGTTATGCGAAGCGGTGGCAGCTTGAAGGGTCCTGTTGCATTGAAGGAGAACGGGCGAGATGAGGCCGCTATCGCGTCACCATCAGATAGCGAGGGTGAGTTCGGCGAAGACCGTTGTGAGCCGATTTTCGGGTCGGTTCCGAGCCAAGTTCGTAGTGACCCCGGCGCACGTTCTGAACAAAAGCGTGTCCGGCGCTGATCACTCGGATAGAGCGCAGCTGTTTAAGGCCACGCATCAGCCGCAGCCGGGTCTTAAGCCGATCATGATCTGCTTCGACAAGGTTATTACCGCACTGCTCAGTGATATGGCAAGCAGCGGGCACCAGCTCATCGAGCACCCGAGGATAAGCCGATGCTTTATCCGTCGTCACCGCGCTCGGGTAGGTGCCGTGATCCAGAGCCCGGGTAATAGACCGGCGAGTGGCCGCCAAGTCTCGCTTTTCGGACACCAGTACGTCGATGACCTGGCTATACTGGTCGATCGCTCGATACAAGTAGACCCAGCGCCCGGCAACCTTCACATACGTTCCGTCGGCAAACCACCGATCACCGGGCACATGCCGGCAGGGTTGAGCCGCGTCGATCAGCAGCGGAGCGAACCGCTGCACCCACCGAAACACCGAAACACTGTCACATGATCGACCTCGATGCCACGCTCGGCCAGCAACTCCTCTACGTCCCGGTAGGAGAGCCCATAGCGTAAGTGCCAGCGCACAGCCACCGTGATCACCTCCGGGGGAATCGGAACCCAGCGAAGCTCGACATCGGCGCTGGCACCCGAACGCGGCAACGATGCATCAACACAGCCTGCCCGAGCCGATCATCGGCGGACACAACAGTGCCATGTCAGCAGGTGATGGCCACCGCTGCGGAGACGCCCACCATCTCCACCATCCCGCGCGAGGTAACGTCGTCGAATGGCCTGTTTTATCGCGCTGGCCCGCCGGATCGACCGCCATCCGCAGGTGGCGAAACCCCGGACTAAGCCCACTACCAGGAGTTTGTGTTGGTTGAGCACGTGTGCGTAGTGGTCTAATCCCCCTCGGACACGGTGGGGGTTCAAGTCCCTAGGGACACAACCGCGAAGTAGAGCGTTTGTCGGCAGTCTCGTTTGATGACTGGGGTCGATCAGTAACATGCCGCGACAGCCGTCGATACATAGACTACATGCACTATAGCACTTCCGTTGAAAGATCATGCACACGAGCATTCACGCCGGATTCGTCACACAAGGGTCTATCGTGGGCGCGGGAACAGCTCCCGCGGAAGAAGCGGCGATAACACACGCTCCGCGGGTTGTGCAAATTTACCTAATTGGAACAATGCGACCAACAAATTATACTATTCACAATGCACGACACCGCGTGTCGCATCAGCACGAGACGTAGGGTAATCATCTATATGAGACATTTCCAAGATTCCGATGTAGAGCAGGCCATAGATCAGCCTGACGAACGCGAACGTCCCGGCGAGCGAACCGTCGCAAGCGGAAACAACGACCCGCACCTACAATTCATCTCAAGACGTGTGCTTTTCGCTGGCGTGCTGACCTTTCTGGCTCTCCTCGTCATTATTGCCTGCTCCACTGGTCCGTCAAGTCGTAGCACACAAAAGTACAGCTGGCAAGTAACTACCGGAGCGGCCGGCAGAGGACCTGCACGAAATGGGTAGTGCGGTGGCAACCGTGATGGATCACCAATCACTACCACCGCTCCCAAGCGGTGAAGAAATCCGGTTTGATGGCGTGAATACCACTGGCGATTGGTACCTTCCTAACGACACGTCAGCAACGAATCACTTGCGTTCGTCTTCCTGGTCTCCACCTGACGGCTCACCAGCCGCCGTTTCCACATCGCACACCACGACGGTCATTAACCAACGCAGCATGTGGTGGTTTGGCACCGTCCCCCGTCGGGCGGCGGCGAAGGGCCAATACTCCTTCATCTATCGCACAGCACCGCATCAAGAAACCCGACCTACCAAACTCCTCTCTGCGTTCGTGACACACGCGGTTTGAAGCCCCCTCACCAGCCCCAGGTACAGTGCGCTGGTCGCGCAGCCACATTCGTGCAACCCAGCGCCGAGGTCACCGAACCGGCGGCCGCCGCACCCCACCCCAGCTGCGCCGGTCGGTCCTGCGGCTGGCCTTCGAGAACTCCTCCTGGGGTTACTGACGCCTCCACGGCGAATTCGCCGGGCTGGGCCTACCCGATTGCGGCAAGCACCGGGTGGTCGATCCTCGAGCGCACCGGCATTGACCGCACACACAGCGGTCCCGCCTGGCGACAGTTTCTGACCGCCCAAGCACACGGCATTCACTCCGTGCAGCCTCGACGTGGTTGCCCTCGTGCTGACTATCTCGATGGATATTTTGTGTATGTGTAACATGTGCGGGATCTGAGCCGATAATATCCTAGTGATCGAATTGTCGGGTGCATATTGCCAATAGGGCAGTCTAAGCATAGCGATTCTCAGGGAAGGTTGTAGTTTTGAGCAACGAGATTGAGCTGAAATATAAACCTACCGCTGACGAATTCGCCAAGATTCGCGCGGTTGTACAGGAAACCGGAACGATTGGTAATTTCACCGTCAAGTTCGACTCGAAAGAATGTCATATCGATACTTATTTTGATCGCGACAACCAAATGCATCGTGCTCGCGCATCCTTGCGCATTCGCCGAACTAGCGATAAGTCCGCACGCATAACACTAAAGCTTCCAACTTGCCAACCTGGAAACCAGGCTGAAATTATTCGTCGTGAAATACAAAACTGCGGCGAGGACGACGCCGGAGCAACGCTAAGCGAAATAGTTGGTTGGCTGGTCCGATTGAAAATTATCGAATCGCCAAAAATGTCAATTGACTTAATAGGGAGAGGCCTGTTCGGCACCCTAGTGTCCCGTAAGCTTGTGGACTTCTGATTCAATCCATCGCACTTTGGCGAGGATCGTGTCGGCATCAGCAGTCCAGGTGAAGGGTCTACAGCCGGCGTTCCAGT
>JAJPIR010000197.1 GCA_021324675.1 Actinomycetota bacterium | reverse complement strand
GCCCGGGTGCGGGTGTCCCGCCGGACTCGGCCGTCTCGCCGTAATCGTGGACGGCGGCGATTCCGGGATGGTTCAGCGAGGCCGTCATCCGGGCCTCGGCTTGGAAGCGGTGCCGGAACTCGGCGTCGCCGGACAGCTCCGGCTTGAGCACCTTGACAGCGACCTGGCGATCCAGCCGGGTGTCGTCAGCCTGCCACACCTCGCCCATCCCGCCGACGGCGATGCGCCGGCCTAGCCGGTACCGCCGTGCCAGCAACTGCCCGCTGCTCAATCCCATAAGCCCACCACAGTAGGAATCGTCCGAGATGTCCGCGCTGTTGCCGCTTTCGCGGCCAGCAGCGCCGTGCGGCGCCCGGACAGTGCCGGCGCAATCGACGACATCAATGGGATCAACCTCGGAAACATCAGCGGACTCCTTGCAGGGCAGCAGCGATGACGGCCCGGCCGATCGGCGCGGCCAGGGAACCGCCGGTTGCCTCGAGGTTGCGGTCCCCGCCGTCCTCGACCACCACGGCGACCGCGACCTGCGGGTTGTTCGCGGGGGCGAACGCGACGTACCAACCGTGCGGGGGCGTGTTCTTGGGGTCGGCGCCGTGCTCAGCGGTCCCCGTTTTCGCGGCGATCGTGACCCCGCTGATCTTGCCATCGTTGCGGTAGCTGTTTTCAGCAGCGACCATCATGTCCCGGATCTCGGAGGCGGTGAACCGCGACATCGCGACTCCGGCCTGCTCCGGGGTGAAGCTTTCCAGCACGGACAGGTCCGGCGCCAGGATGTTGCGCACTAGCTGGGGTTTCATCCGCACGCCACCGTTGGCGATGGTGGCGGCGATCATGGCGTTCTGCAACGGGGTGAGCGCGACATCACGCTGACCGATGCCGGACTGTTCCAACGCGGCGATATCGGGGATGGCGCCGACGGTGGAGGGTGCCACCGGGATCGGGATGTTGAGGTCTTGCTGACCGACGCCTAGCGCTTGGGCCTGCTTGCGCAGGTCGTTTTCCCCGACGATGGTGGCCAGCTGGGCGAAAGCGGTATTGCAGGAGCGGACCAGCGCCTGGGTCAGCGTGGCGGTAGCACCGCCGCCGCAGGGTTGGTCGGCGAAGTTGTGCAGCAACGTGGTTGTGCCCTGCAGCTGCAATGCAGGCGTCGCAGGAAGTGGAGTGTCCGGGGTAGCCCTGCCTGCCTCCAACGCGGCCGCGGTGACCACCAGCTTGAATGTCGATCCTGGCGGATAGGTCACGGCCACCGCACGGTTGGTCAGTGGGGAATGATTCTGTGGCGAGGTGTCCGCATTCCAGGCTGCCTCCTGCACCGCGCCGTCGTGTGAGGACAGCCGGTTCGGGTCGTAGGACGGAGTGGAGGCCATCGCCAGGATCTCACCGGTGCTCGGCTTGATCGCCACCACGGCGCCGGTGTAGCCCTTACGGGTCAGTCCCTCGTAGGCGGCTTTCTGGATCGCCGGGTTGATGGTCAGCTCGACGTTTCCTCCGCTGGGTTCCCGCCCTGTGATCAGATCAGAAACCCGACGCACGAATAATCGGCCATCGGAACCGTTGAGCACCGCATCCATCGCGTTCTCCACGCCGCCCGAGCCGTAGCGCAGCGAGTAGTACCCCGTAACCGGGGCATACAGTGGGCCGTTGAGGTAGGTACGCAGGAACCGTAGCTGCCCCCCCGTCTCTACCGAGTTGGCCACCGGCAGCCCGCCGGCAATGATCTGCCCGCGCTGTCGGCTGTACTCGTCCAGCAACACCCTCCGGTTGCGGGGGTCGGTGCGGTAGGTGTCAGCGTTGACCACCTGGATATAGGTGGCGTTGGCCAGCAACAGCACGATCATGCCGATGACGGCCAACGCAACGCGCCGCAGCGGAGTGTTCACGGGCGCTGCACCATCTCGGTGCGCGCTTCGGCGAGCGGGGCCACAGGCTTGCGGGGCCCGGATGCGCCGGCCGGTGCTCGGGCTGCATGGGAGATTCGCAACAGAAGTGCCACCAGGATGTAGTTAGCCAGTAATGAAGAGCCACCGTAGGCCAGGAACGGTGCGGTGAGGCCGGTGAGCGGGATCAATTTGGTCACCCCGCCGACCACGATGAAGACCTCCAGCCCGATCGCGAAAGACAGCCCCGCGGCGAGCAGCTTGCCAAAGGTGTCTCGCACAGTAAGCGCCGCGCGCATGCCGCGCATCACCACGAGCAGATAGATGAACAGCACCGCGGCCAACCCGACGAAACCCAATTCCTCACCGATCGCGGCGGTGATGAAGTCGGTGTGCGCTTCGGGCACCAGGTCGGGGCGCCCAGCACCCAGCCCGGTGCCGAATACTCCGCCGGTGCCCAGCCCGAACAGTGACTGAGCCATCTGGTAACCAGCGCCGTCGTAATCAGCAAACGGGTTGATCCAGGCGGTCACCCGGCGATGCACGTGCCGGAACAGCAGGTCGGACATTACCGCGCCGCCCAGGAAGAACATCAGCCCGATAACGAGCCAGGAAGCCCGTTCGGTGGCGACGTAGATCAGCACCAGCACGATGCCGAAAAACAGCAGTGAGGTGCCGAGATCCTTTTCCAGCGCGAGCACAGCCAGGGACAGCCCCCAGGCCATCAGCAGCGGGGCGAGGTCCCGTGCCCGCGGTAATTCCATGCCCAACACGCTGCGGCCCGCCGTGGTGAACAAGTCCCGCTTGGTCACCAGGAACGCGGCAACGAAGATCATAATCAGGATCTTGGCGAACTCACCGGGTTGGATGGTCAGTGGCCCGAAGCGCAGCCAGATCTTGGCGCCATTGACCTCGGACAGGGCGGCGGGCAGCAACCCAGGCAGGGCTAGCGCCCCCAGCCCTACCAGCCCACACGTGTAGCCGTAACGAGCTAACTGGCGATGATCACGGACTCCGGCCAGTACTGCGACGAAAAGCCCAAGACCCAAGGCCGTCCAGGCGATCTGGTGGGGCAGGTTGCCCGCCGGCGGTGGGCTTCCTACGGAAGCAGCGGTGGTCTCGTCGGCTAGGTCCAGCCGGTGGATGACCACCAGACCCAATCCATTGAGCAACGCGACACACGGCAAGATCAAGGGGTCGGCGTAGGGCGCCAGGTACCGCACCGCTATGTGGGCGGCGCTGAACAGAGCTAGGTAGGCGGCTCCGTCGTAGAGCACCGACCGGGTAAGTCCCTGCGGTTGGTTGAGCTCCACGAGCACCAGCGCAGTGGTCACCACGATGGTCGCAAAGGCGAGCATGATCAGCTCAAGCCCGCGCTTGGTCGGCGGCAGCGCCCCCGGCGCCGCGCCGGTGTCCTGGACCGGAACAGCGTCGGCCATCAGCGGGCCATCCGGCAGTCCACTCCGGGCTCCGATGGCTTGTCCGGTAAAGGCGTGCCAGTGGTAGCCGGCGAGTTCGGATCCGTGGTCACGACGGGTTGGGTGGCGGTGCTGCTTTGCGAGCACAGCGGCAGCAGATCGTTGGTGCGCAGCCGGCCGATAATCTCCCGAGCGCCGTCCAGGCCAGAGTTGCTGATCATGCCGCGGCGCACGTTGGTCCGAGCGTACGGTTGCAGGTCGCGCAGGTACACCGCCTCGCAACCGCGGGCGCCCTCCCGGCAGCTGCCTTCGGCCCAGGAATGCAGCGGCAACCCGAGGAACTCCCCACGGACGCCCTGGAAGACGGCCACTTCGCCGTTGGCGGCGGCCCCCACGTAATACTGCCCCATGACCAGAATCGAACCAATCGCGGTGACGCTGGCCACCAGGGTGGCGAGCACTGCCAACCCGATCAGGGCGCGCTTTCGCTTACGACGCAGCATCTGCGGATCGGGCGGTGCTGGTTCGATCCGCTCGGGTTGCACCGGAGCGGGCCGCGGCAGCGTAGTCGTCGCCGCGCGAGACGCCGCAGAGTCGGGCTGAGGTTGCTCGACGCCGTCGCCTGCCGCACCGGCGATGATGGGCGCATCCTCGCCGTACTCGACATCTACCACGTCGGCCACGATGCAGGTGATGTTGTCCGGGCCGCCGCCGCGCAGCGCCAGCTCGATGAGGCGGTCGGCGCAGGCCTCCGGTTCGGGCAAGGTCAAGCTGTCGGCGAGGTTTTCGGAGCTGACTACGTCGGACAACCCATCCGAGCACAGCAGGTAACGGTCCCCGGCGCGGGCCTCCCGCACGGTGAGCGACGGCTCGACATCGTGCCCGGTGAGCGCCTTAAGCAGCAGTGAGCGCTGGGGATGGTGGCTGGCCTCGTGCGCAGAGATCCGGCCCTCGTCGATGAGCGATTGCACAAAGGTGTCGTCATGGGTGATCTGGCTGAAGACTCCGTCACGCAGCAGGTAGGCACGCGAATCCCCGACATGGGCCAAGCCGATCTTGTTGCCGCCGAACAGCACTGCGGTAAGCGTGGTCCCCATGCCCTCGCGTTCCGGGTCTTCGCGGACCAGCTCGCTGATCGCTGCGTTACCCGCCATCATCGCGTCATGTAGCTGGTCCAGTAGGTCATTGCCGGGATCGTCGTCGTCTAACGGGGCGAACGCCGCGATGACTGCCTTGGATGCCACTTCCCCGGCCGCATGCCCGCCCATCCCGTCAGCCAGCGCCAGCAGACGAGGACCCGCGTAGACCGCGTCCTCATTGTTCTGCCGGACCAGGCCGCGATCGCTCTTGGCTGCATAGCGGAGGACTAAAGTCATGGCTCGACCCTGTCGAGCAGGTCTCGCGAAATCATGAGCGTAGCTCAATCACCGTCTTGCCGATGCGGATCGGGACTCCCGGCGGCACCCGGGTAGGTCCGGTGACCTTAGCCCGGTCCAGGTAGGTGCCGTTGGTGGAGCCCAGATCCTCCACGAACCAGTCTCCGCCCTGAAAGCCGAGACGGGCGTGCCGGGTCGACGCGTAATCGTCGTCGAGTACCAAGGTGGAGTCATCCGCTCGTCCGATCAGGATGGGCCTGCCGTCCAAGGAGATGCGGGTACCCGCCAGCCCGCCCGCAGTGACGACCAGTTGGCGCGGCGTTCGATTACGCTCCGCGCGAGCCACCCGGCGTGACATCGGCAGGCTAGCGCGGAGCCCGGAGGCTACGAAGAGGTCGGAACGCACGATGCGTAGTGCAGCGACGACGAACAACCAGAGCAGGAGCAAAAAACCCGCTCTGGTCAGTTGCAGCACCAGCTCCGGCACGCTTGGTTCGTCTCTGGTCGGTGTCGTTGGCCTCGGTGACTTCGGCCCCGGTACGTTCGGGCTAGGTCGCGTGGTGGTCAATGCTAATCATGGTTAGTTCTCTGCCTGCTGTTACCCATGGACCACTCAACTTCGGGTTCGGAAGACGAGGCGGGACTGCCCCACCCGCACGACATCGCCATCGACGAGTTGCCAGGTCTGCACCGGGGTGCCGTTGACCGTCGTGCCGTTGGTCGAACCCAGATCGGCCAGGCGAGCGGTCCGCCCGTCCCAGGTGATCTCTAGGTGCCGTCGGGACACTCCGGTGTCGGGCAGCCGGAACTGGGCATCGTGGCCGCGGCCCACCACGATGCTGCCCTCGGTGAGCTCGTAATAGCGATTCGAGCCGTCATCGAGGATCAGCGCCGCCGACAGCTTACGATCACCGCTCTGCCCGTAACCGTACGGCTGCTGCTGCTCGGGGTAGCTTCCATAGTGATAGTCGCCCTGCGGGTAACCCGGTTGGTAACTAGCAGGCTGGTCGTATCCGTAATAGCCGTAGTTGTCGGCGCTGTCGGCTGAGCCTGCGCCACCCCCGGTGTATCGGGAGCCCGGATAGCCATAGCCAGACGGCTGGCCGTAATACGGCGCGGCGGGTGCGCCATCGTGGCGGTATTGGCCGCGCTGAGCGTCTCCGGCGGGCTCGACCGGCGGCTGGCTCATAGCATCGCTCATGGCGCCGTCTCCTGCGGTGCGAGGTTGCGGTGTGTCGGGATCGACCGACGAGCTGGTGCGAAATTGTCCCGTGTGCAGCATTCCCGACACCTTGAGAGTCACTACCACGTCTCCATAGACATCCCAGCCCTGCTCCGCGAGGTAAGCCCGGATGCCTCCCTTCAGCATCCGGATCACCCGCTGCTCGTCGCCGGCCAGCCGGTCGTGGTCGGCCGCCCCGAGTGTCACGGTGTAGCGATTCGGTGCGAGCACTCGCCCCCCCGCGAGCGGACGGGCATTGTCGTCAGCTTCGCGCTGGAGCGCCTGCGCCACTTCCTGCGGCACCACGCTGCCGCCGAAGACCCTGGCAAAGGCGTCGCCGACGATACCTTGCAATCGGCGTTCGAACCGTTGCACCTTACCCACGGCGACCTCCTCTCGACGGCTGCTGGCAGGGTCTGCTCATGGGGGCTGTCCCGATGGTATCCGGCAAGGCCAATGGTTCCAGCCAGCTGCTTGGCGTGGCGGGGATATGCACGTGCTAGGCTGCCCCGGTTGCTTGGCGGGCCACTTGGGCGAGTGGCGGAATGGCAGACGCGCACGGTTCAGGTCCGTGTGTCCGTAAGGACGTGGGGGTTCAACTCCCCCCTCGCCCACTTTTTCTTCTGTACCTGGCTTTTGTGCCTGGCCTTCGCGTTGAGCGAGGTGCGCCGGGGATTGTGTGCACGTGGCCGCCAGCGTGGGGATGCAGCCTGGCAGCTGGGTGGCGTCAGCTGTCTACTCAGTATCAGAGGCTGGCTGTTCGTGCTTGCGCCACGCTTGCCGTAGTGCGGGTGGCCTCACATCGTTTGCGCACCTCCATCGGCAAGTCGCTGACCTGGCGAAACTGTGATGCCTGTGGGGTGGGCGCCCTGATACGAGAAGCATCGTGGAAGGACGGATGATCCTAGGTGAGCATCGCGTCGCACCTACGTATCGTTGTCCCGCCATCGGCTCGGGCGGGATCGGCTTCATACACGGTCTTTGTTGAGTTGCGAGGCCGTGCGCCACTACCTAGATGTATTGCGGTATGGCCCTGATCAGGCAGAACCTCGGATGAGGTGGCCGGAACTGCACCTTTCTGAATGTTGCGTGGTAGGCACGGTACCTTGCGGATCTAAATAACTTCTGCTTGCTGGGTAAGTAGTTGAAAAAGGTTGATCCACGGCTACGTGGCGGCCCTGTGGATTAGGGGTGAATTGATGTTGTCAAGGGGTCTAATCATCGCCATGATGGACATCGGTCGAATTAGAAATGCCTTCCCCGACGAGGCATTTCGAGACTACTCCGAGGAGGATCTGTATGTCTGATTCATTGCACGCGATTGAAATTGACGACCAGCGCGCCGAACTGCTCCCCGCGCGTACCGTGCTGTCCATGATCGGCATTGCGAAGGCTGGCGGCCAGTGTGGCGGAAACGGCGGCGTCGGCGGCAACGGTGGCAAGGCGGCCGGCGGTATCGGAGTCAATGCCCTCAACATTATCCTTTACCCGCACCAGGAAAACTACGCCGCTAACGCCTGGGGTGGCGCGGGTGGCGACGCTAATGGCGGCCCCTGCCACTGATAGCGGCGCCTGTAGACCATATGGCAGATAGCCCAGTCGAGCCATTAATGATAGTCGGTGTCGTTGGCTAGGGAACGGCGCCGGCCATGCGGGCACAACGCTGGGACAGTACTGGGGCAGCCGACTCCGCCCTCGAGTCGTGCAGTACTGCCACGCGATCTACTCGAGCGCGTGCGTTGTCGCCAGCAGTGCAGGGGTGGCCGTATCACGGTCACCCCTGCACCTAAATACGTGGTATCTCCGCTCGGCGGCTTACGACTTGAAAAGAGCACCGGCGAACGGAATCTTTTGAACAAGAGCCATAACACCAGCAAGTTGCTGGTTCGGGTCGGCGGTGGTGGTGGCGGTGCTGTCAGCGTTGCCATTACCGCCAGCGGCACCGTTGTTACCATTCGTGCCGTCGCTCATAAACATGGACATGACCGTACGCGCGGGAAGCAGCTCCAGGTGCTGCCGTTCGATGTCGATAAAGCTCAGTGCCTCAGGCATGTAGTCCCCCTCACAATGGCCCAATGAGCCGGGCAGTGGGCTCCAGTGGGCGCCGAACAGTGGCCCCTGCGGGCCGGGAAACCCCATCGGACAGCATCGCCGACGTGGCTACACACACCCTGACGAACAGCAGGCGGGCCGACAACCGTGCCGGTTACTTAAAGGTTGCGCATTCGCCCACCTAGCTTATGAAGCCGATTCTCGCTAAGTACACGGTGTCACGCATGCTCCCGGTGAGCTACTACGTACTGCGCCCTTGCGCAAGGCTCGCCCGGATGCCATGACCTCGCATAGTGCCTGAGAACGGCGTCCCTACGCGTACTTCGCTCTGCTAGCTCAGCTCACCGCAGGGTATCTGGGCTCGCGCGTAGACCGGGTGTCAATCAGGTCTATGCCCGGCGATGCGGCCTGTCTAAGGTCACCGACCGCGCTGGGGCCCAGCTGGCGCGTTGCGCGGGTAGCGCACAAAAATGGTAGGTGCATTTATTCTCCTGCCGTCGCCGACCTGGTCATTAAGCTCCGCCCGTCGATACGTGGTGTGGTAGGAATCTTTTACCGATATGGCGCATCCAGTGATGCGGCTGCGTACGCACAGTGCCGGAACTCGGTAGTCGCACTGCGCGCGCCTGCGAAAATCGGAGCGACAGCGCTGGAATGCTAGGGGTGGCTGGAACATCCTCTGTACCCGGTCGGCTTGTTCTCCGTAGGGTTAAAACCTGTGCTTACGTTGGCTAAGCGTGCTCACCGCTTTCCCCTGTATTCAGTGCATGGTGGCGGTGTCTCGCTGCGTAGCTCTTGGCGACATATCACCGTATCTTCGTGGATGAGTGGCAGTGGGGAAGTGTTGTGCGCCGGTATGCCGTAGGTACTGGAGCTTCAGAAATGTCTGTGGTAACAGCCTTCTGCCTCAGTGTCTGTATGCTGGCGCGCGGATCAGTGGTGGAATATGAAGTTAAGTGGCGAATGAGTGTTGTCAGGAGATCTTATTCTTGCGAGGGTAGGAGTTAGCCGAATCGGCGATGCGGTCGATTAGGTCCCCTTCTGTACTTCATCTAGACGCCGCACTGTGAGGAGAACGTAGATGTATG
>JAJPIR010000246.1 GCA_021324675.1 Actinomycetota bacterium | reverse complement strand
CTGCTTGTCCGGCCGAGTAATCTTGCAAAGCAGTCATCGTCCGACGAGGGTGTGATGAAGCTCTTCCTGCAGATCTTGCTCCTGGTCACCAGCATCGCGCTGATCCTGCTGATCCTGTTGCATCGAAGCCGTGGGGGAGGGCTCTCGAGCTTGTTTGGCGGCGGCGTGCAATCGAGCTTGTCTGGATCCAGCGTTGTGGAGAAGAACCTGGATCGGCTGACGCTGTTCGTCAGCTCGCTCTGGGTTATCTCCATCGTCGGGATCGGGCTTCTCATCAAAATCGGCTGAGCATGCCCCGGGGCGGCCCGGGCGGTTCCGCGAGGTGAGGCAATAAATGGCAAGTGGCAACGCCATCCGTGGTACGCGGGTGGGAGCAGGCCCCATGGGGGAATCCGAACGGGGCGAGACCGCGCCCCGTCGACGCGTGTCCTACTGGTGCGCGAATGGGCATGAGTCTCGACCGTCGTTTGCGGTCGACGCTGAGTTACCTGAGCTGTGGGATTGCCCGCGATGTGGTTTTCCAGCTGGGCAAGATGAGCATCAGCCACCGGATGCACCGCGTAATGAGCCGTACAAGACGCATTTGGCCTACGTAAAGGAACGCCGTTCGGATGCTGACGGCGAGGCTATCCTGGCCGAGGCCTTGGCCAGGCTGAAGGAATCCCGGGAGCTGTAGACAGCAATCGTTCCGCGTGCCCCGCCGCCGTGCCGCGTAACCAGAACGGTCGCCGCAGGTGGCGGGGTCTAGCAACGGCTAAGATCAAGCAGCCTGGCAACTTCGGGTATCCCCGTCGACGAGCAGGCCATACGAGCATCTGAGAGCTTGACTCGTTCCCTTCCAGCTCAGCAGTGAGGTCACCGCGTGCACCTCTGATCGGTACGGCACGGTGCCCTCGACATTGTCGCTTTGCACGCTTGGATGGTCGGTGTCAAGGCCGCCTGCTCCCGGGGTTGCCGCTCCCGAGATTGCCGCTGTGGGCGTCGCTTGGGCGAACGCCGCAGGTGCAGTGGCGATCAGGTGCCCAACCTGGGCAAGCGCCATCGGCGCGGTACCCAGCAGCAATCCGGCCACGATCGCCGACGCTGCGATGAGGCGAATGCAAGATAGGTCCGCGTGGCTCTTGCGGTAAGGACCCTCCTGAAGGGCCATTTGGGCACCGCTGGAAGACTCGACCTGAGTCGTCAGGCCGGCCACAACGTTGAGCGCGCCACAGTCGTCCGCCACGTTACTGGTGTCAAGACGACTTGGTGGCCCGACTGTTCGGGTATTCACGAGATCCCCCATGTCTGTTACCCTCCGTAATCATGCGACGACATCGCACGTCGCTAGGCATATAGCATCTTCAGACGTACCGGCCAGGAAACCATCCGTCCTCGGGCAGGATGATGAGCTTTTCTCCGTCTTATGGACACCACGACCTTGATTCGACCTCATCCACCCAGACGGCCGCCGCCCGCGACGCGACGGAGATTCTGAATATCGGTGGTGGGTAGCGGCTGCGACAGATCGGCGAGGACGACCTGATCACCTGCGTTGAGCCCGGCAAGCACCTGGGAACGGATGGGTCCAACGACACCGAGGGTAACGTCGACGTTTTTCGCCGTGCCGTTGTGCAATACGGTAACGGTGCTGCCCGAATTTCCGTGATGGACTGCGGAACTGGGCACGGTAAGGGTGTCCGACGCATGGGCCAGCATGATGGACACCGACGCGCTTTGCCCCGCGAACAGCGGCAGATCGGTATTGGTCAGGCCAATCGTGACGGGGTAGCTGACCGCTACGGAGCCGGTGGATCCTGACGCGCCGAGCAGGCCGATCGAGACAACTTGGCCCTGCAAGGTTGCTGAGCTTCCGCTGGGGATGACAGTCGCGGTATCTCCGATCCGGACAGACCCGATGCTGGAATCGCTGATCGATGTGGTGACCTGGTGGGCACCTGCTCCAATGACAACGATTTGCGGGCTTCCCGGACCGCCCGGCACCGCTTCGCCCGCACTGATGGTCACCGAGCCGACCGTGCCGTCGATGGGGCTGCGCAACTCGGCCTGATCGTGCGCCTGTTGCGCCTCGGTGAGCTGCGCGCTTGCCGCGTCGATCGCGGCCTGGTCCGAGGCGAGCTGTTCCGGGGAAGCTGGCCGGAGGGCGGGCACGGTAGCGGGCGGCCGCACGGCTGGCGCGGTCTGGTTCGCTGCGGTTGTCCGGGCGTTGCGAGCGGTGCTTGATGTCACCGTGGGGTGCGGGCTTGGCTCCGGACGCGTGACCTCTGCCGTGGTCATGAGCTTGGCGATGGCTGCGCCGAGCGCGGGCAGATCCGCAGTCATCGCTTGCTGATCGTGGTCGACGGCAGCCTGATCGGCGAGTACTACCATGATCGCCGCCTGGCACTGGGTTGGATCAGGCGGGGTAGCTGTCGTGGTCGCCTCCGGTAACAGCCGGCCATGCCGCTGGGTGTGATTCGCGGGGACCTGTGTTGTACTGCGATTGGTTGCGCCGACGAATGCCTGACAGCTGTTTGTCCCAGTGATGAGATCACGCTTTTCCTGGCTGAGATCTTGGTCGGCCCGGTGTTGGTCGTTGATCAGTTGGGTCTGCTGCTTGGTGAGCATGTCCCGGACGGCCGATGCGGGGTCCGGCGAGCCTGTCCCGGTGGCATGAGCATCATCCCCGGAAGTGGCCGGCGTGCTCGATGCGGACGGTGCCACCGCGGCAGTGACGGTGGGAATGGCTTGGCTCGCCTGGTCAGCGGCGAGCTTGGCCTGGGCGGTGGCGACAGCGGATTGGGCTGAGGCAACCTGGGCATCGAGGGACGTCGTGTCGAGCCGGGCGAGGGTCTGCCCGACGGTGACATGCTGACCGACAGTGGCTGGCACGCTGCTCACGGTGCCGCCGACCGGAAAGCTGAGAGTCGCCTGGTTGACCGGTTGGATGGTGCCCAATGAGGCGATGGTCGCATCGACATCGGCTCGCTCGACGCTGGCGGTGCGGTGGGACGATCGGCTGCCGCCATTGGTCCCGACTGCGACCGCGAGCACTGCGACCACCACAGCTGCTGCGCCTCCTATAGCCCACCGGCGCTGGCTCCGTCGTAAGCGCGGACGGCGTGGTCGACCTCTCGTGACCAGGGCATGCATGATGTCAGGACCCGTTTCCGTGATTCACAGCTCGGCCGAGTCGCCCAAGACCACCACCGAAGCCGCCCTGGCAACCATCGGGACCTGGCGGGTGATGCTGATCGATGACGCGGCGACGGTTCCGGTGTCGTCGGGTGGGCCCATCGCAGTCACGCATTGCCCCACAGCCAGGCCGGATTTGTCGATGGCGACAGTCCTAGTGAACGCGGTAGTCGCGGCCGTGACGACCGCGCGGGTGGTGCTCGAGTTGTTCACCTGCACCACAAATCCGGTTCCGCTGACCGATGCGATCTTGCCTGAGAT
>JAJPIR010000185.1 GCA_021324675.1 Actinomycetota bacterium | reverse complement strand
GGTTTCGCGAACTCACCGCCGAGCTGGCGACACCTCTGCCCTTCGGGGTCAGTGTGGAGGCGTACCAGCAGCAGCTCGCCGCTTACCAGCTCGCTTTGCAGACCGCGCTGCGTACCGAGTACCGAGACATCTTTCTGCTCACCTCAGCGGTGTGCGTGCTTGGCGCGCTCGGGCAGCCCTGATTGGCAAGGCAGGAGCTCGCGAAGCCACTCAGGTGACGCAGAGCGTGGACCGTTTAGGCAGCGCCAGCCGGACCAGGTAGTCGGTCACCGTCTCATCCACGCAGGGCACACCCTGGAAGACCACGGTGTGCCGGTTGCCCTCGTAGCTGAGCAATTTGCCGCGCAGCCGCCGGGCCACCTCCGTCCCAGTCTGGTACGGGGCAGCCGGGTCGCCGGTCGTGGAGACCACTAGCACCGGCGGCAGACCGTCAAGTTGGTCGGCGCCCAGGCTGCCAGTAGGCGGCACCGGCCAGAACGCGCAGGCATCCCGCGCCGCTGACGGTGAGTGCCCGTCGTCGAGGAATGGCGCGGCTTCCCTATAGCGCCGATCGGCTTCCCGGACCACTGCTGGATCCCGCACCGGGGGGTCATCGACGCAGCGGACGGCGGTGAAGGCGTCTTGGCTGCCCGAGTAGCCATGGGTGTCCCGCTGGTAGTAGATGTCGGCCAGGGCCAGCAAAGTCGCACCGTCACCTTTGGCCAGCCCGATGAGGCCCTGGTTGAGCCGGGGCCAAAGCTGGTCGGTATAGAGGGCTTGGATCGTACCGATAGTGGCATCGGTGTAGGACAGTTTGCGGGTACCCACCGGTAACGCCGCCGCCTGTAGCGGGAGCAGCAAATGCTGGAAATCCTGATTGGCCAGGTAGCGCGGGCTGTTGCCTAACCAGCACTGGGTTTGCGCTCGGCACCAGTCGACAAAGGCTTCGAACGACTGCTGGAATCCTGCTCCTTGGCTAGCCAGGCTCTCCACCAGGTTGCCATTCGGGTCCAGTGCACCGTCGAGCACCATCGCTCGCACATTGCCGGGGAATTGCTCGGCGTACGAGGTCGCGACCCGGGTGCCGTAGGAATACCCGAGGTAGGTCAGCTTCGCGTCACCCAGCGCCGAGCGCATCACATCCATATCGCGCGCGACATCCCGTGTGCCGGCGTTGGCCAGGACGTCCTTGCCCACTCGCTGAGCGCACAGCGCGGCATAGGCCCGGTTGTCGTTTTCCGTCTTCGCCACCCCAGCAGGCGAGGTGTCCAGGTTGATATTGAGCCGCTCGGCGTCCTCCTCCTGTGTATTCCGGCAGACGATCTTAGGCTGGCTGGCGCCCACTCCGCGGGGATCGAAACCAACAAGGTCGAACCGGCGGCCCAGGTCAGTGCCGTTGACCGCTTTTGCGAACGCCGCGACCGCAGCCATTCCCGACACCCCTGGACCACCCGGATTGACCAGCAGGGAACCCAACCGTGCCTGCGGGTTATCGGCGGGTCTGCGAAGCAGCCCCAGTTGTGAGGTGCGCCCTTGCGGGTTGGCGTAGTCCAGCGGAACCTCCAGTTTGGCGCACTGGAAGGCAAGATCCTCAAACAGCTGGTGGTCACGGTCAGTGGTGGCAAAGGGTCGGCAGCCACCCCAGCTCAGTCGCTGGCTATAGAACCGGTCAAGGCCCGGCGGCACATCGCCGACCGCACTGTGCGGGTACGGGACGGGGCCGCCGTTGGGTACCGGACCAGCGTCATTATCGGGCAACTGGCCGCCCGTCTCGGCAGTGCAGCCACTGAGGGCGCACACGACCGCCAGCACGGCAGCTGAGCGCAGCAGGCGTGACACCCGGGCGATCCTAGGGTGCACGCAGTTACTTCCTACTGGGGGCACCGGTAGAAGGGTAACGGCGTTATAACACCGTTACGGCCTGCTCCGGGGGATGATGTTCCCATGCCCCAGTTGCGTGTCGCTTTGGCCCAGGTGAATCCGTGCGTCGGTGATATTCCAAGTAATACGGCGCGAATCTCCGCGGGTTGCCGGGAAGCTGCCGCCGCCGGTGCCCATCTCGCGGTTTTCGGGGAGATGGCGCTAACCGGTTACCCGGTTGAGGACCTGGCGTTCCGGGAGTCATTCGTTGCCGCGTCGGTACGCGCTCTGCGGGCGCTGGCAAGGCAGCTGGTTGACGATGGCTGCGGTGCGCTAGCTGTCGTAGTCGGGTACCTGGATTCCGACGCTCACGGTCCGCGCAATGCGGCAGCGGTGTTACACCGCGGTCAGGTGGTTGGCCGCCAGTTCAAGCATCACCTGCCCAATTACGGTGTGTTCGACGAACGCCGCTACTTCATTTCTGGCACCACGTTGACCGTCTTCCGGCTGCATGGCCTGGAAATCGGGATGGTGATCTGCGAAGACCTGTGGCAGGAGGGTGGTCCAGTCACCGCCCTGGCCCAAGCCGGGGTCGACCTGTTGGTGTCGCCCAACGCGTCACCCTATGAACGCAACAAGGACGACACCCGGCTGGCGCTGGTGGCTGGCCGCGCCACCGAGGCAGGTGTGCCGCTAGCCTACGCAAACCTGGTGGGCGGCCAGGACGAGTTGGTTTTCGACGGTGACTCGATGGTCGTCGACGGCCACGGTGAGTTGCTGGCGCGAGCGCCACAGTTCGTCGAGCAACTGCTCCTCTATGACTTCGATCTGCCCGGTGACTCATCCAGG
>JAJPIR010000003.1 GCA_021324675.1 Actinomycetota bacterium | reverse complement strand
GCCGCTTCCTCACGGACGATCGGCTGAAACGGATTTTCTCGTTCCAATCCCTCTACGCTGGGGTACCGCCGCACCATGCGCTCGGCGCGTATGCAGTGATCGCCTACATGGACACCATCGCGGGAGTCTGGTTTCCCCGAGGAGGAATCCGGGCGCTGCCGCAGGCGCTGGCCGACGCAGCCAGCAATGCCGGCGCCGAGCTGCGTTACCACACGCAGGTCACCGCTCTGGAACACCGCGGAGAGCGGGTGACCGCAGTGCACACGGCAGACGGCGAGCGCCTCACCACCGATGCTGTCGTGCTTACGCCCGATCTACCGGTGGTGCACCGGTTGCTGGGCCGGGCGCCCCGTCGGTTGGTACCGCTGCGTTGGTCACCTTCAGCCGTGGTGCTCCACGCCGGCGTCCGAATGGGCAACGGACCGGGGTGGAGGGGGCTGGCACACCATACGATCACGTTCGGTCAAGAGTGGGAACGAACCTTCGATGAGATCATTTACCGCGGGCGGCTTATGACCGACCCATCGTTGCTGATCACCCGCCCCACCGCCACCGATCCAAGCCTGGCCCCTGACGGCAGCGAGCTGCTCTACATCCTCGCCCCATGCCCGAATCTGCACACCGCACCGCTTGACTGGGCCGCGCTCGGCTCCGCCTACCGCGATGAGCTGGTCGGCACCCTCGAGCAACGCGGCCTGACCGACTTATGCCACAGCATCGAGGTAGAGCAACTGGTCACCCCGGCTGATTGGGCAGAGCAGGGGCTGGCAGCCGGTACACCCTTCTCCGCGGCGCACACGTTCGCCCAAACTGGTCCATTCCGCCCCGCTAACCTGGTACGCGGGCGCAGTAATGTCGTGCTCGCCGGATGCGGCACCACCCCTGGAGTGGGCGTGCCCACCGCGCTCATCTCCGGCAAGCTGGCCGCTGCCCGGATCACCGCAACCGGTGACCGCCGGCTCACCGCAGCTGCTCGTTGACACCAATTACACAAACTAAGGTCACCGGTGGATCACGAGAACGTCACCACCGGTTTGGGTGGGTCCATGCTGTGGGACCATACGGGCCGCCATGACGCCAGACCCAGGAGCTGCCCCCGGAGCTGCGAGTCACCCGCTCGTTGAGCCGATAGCGGGTCCCGGCTCGTCCCAGGCCCAGCGCGCATCGCTGTTCGATCGGTGGGGCCTGAGGTGGCCGATACCAGGCACCGTGCTACTCGGGCTGGCTGGATCGGTGCTGCTTGCCGTGATGGCGGTCGGCGCAGGGGGAATCCTCGTCAACGATCCTCTGATCGGCGGCGGCGCGCTGTCCTGGATCCGGTACGGGCACGGTCATGATCTGGCCACAGTAGGTCTGTATCTGGGTGTCGGGATGATCGTGTGGGCGTGGGTGCGCCTGGGCCGTGAGGTACTCGGTGGCACAGCCACCAGCCACCAGGTCATCGTCGCCGGCGCGGCATGGGTGGTGCCTTTGCTGCTGTCACCGCCGTTGTTCACCAGGGACGTCTACAGCTACCTGGCGCAAGGCGCGCTGGCTGCACGAGGGTTGGATCCCTACCTCGTCGGCCCGTCGAAACTGCCACCTGGAGCTGTCTTCGACAACGTGCACTACGTATGGCAAACCACCCCAGCACCCTACGGACCGCTGTTCATCTTCATCGCCAAGATGATCAGTATCGCCACCGGCAACCACCTCATCCTGGGCGTCCTGGGGATGCGGTTGGTGTTGCTCATCGGGTTAGCCCTGCTGATCTTCGCGCTCCCCCGGCTCGCACAGCGGCTCGGTGGTAACCCCACCGTTGCGCTGTGGCTGGTGATCACCAACCCGCTGACGGTGGTGCATCTGGTCGGTGGTCCGCATAACGATCTGTTGATGACCGGTCTGCTGGCCATGGGGACCTGGCTTGTGCTGGAGCGTCGGCACGCCGCCGGCATTGCGTTGGGCACCATGGCGATGGCGATCAAAGTGTCGGCTGGAGTGGCGCTGCCATTCCTGGTCTGGATCTGGGCCGCTCGGCTTCCTGGTTCTCGCCGCGTCCGGCTGATGCGTGCCGGCGCAGCCAGCATGGCGGTCTTCGCCACGATGTTCGCCGGTATTACCGTGATTTCCGGCGTCGGTCTCGGCTGGGTCCCGGCGCTGGGCGCCCCATCACTGATCGTGAACTGGATGTCGCTGCCCACCGCTGCGGGCGAGCTAGCGCACGCCCTGGTAACCCCCTTCGGTCAGGTGGACGACCATCCCTTCATCATGGTGTTCCGCTTACTGGGCTCAGCCCTCTTCCTGGGGATCTTTGCCTGGCAGTGGTGGTTGGCCAGAGAGGGCGGACCGCAGGCCATCAGCCGCGCATCGGCGACCTTGCTGTGGGCGGCGTTGCTGGCGCCGGCCACCCTACCGTGGTATCTGAGCTGGGCTCTCGTTCTCGGCGCGCTCGGGCCGTGGCCGCGACGTACGCTGGCGTGGGTGGTCGCCGGTTCGACCTGGCTGGTGGTATGCACCTACCCGACGGGGGAGAGT
>JAJPIR010000281.1 GCA_021324675.1 Actinomycetota bacterium | reverse complement strand
CGGCGGTGTGGTCGGGTTTTCAGATCATCGGCACCGACTCGTCGGTCACCTCGGCATCGGGTGCCGCCAACGGCATCCTGCTGGGGTCGGTGCTCATCGCGATCGCCACTGTGATCAGTGCGGTCGGGGTTCGGTTCATGGCGTTGATCAACGGCATCGGAGTGAGTTGCGAGATCATCGGCGTGGTGTTGCTGCTGGTTCTGCTGTTCAGCCACACCGAACGCGGTCCCGGGATCGTCACCCAAACGCTCAATGTCTCCGGCAACAGCCCGTACATCTACGCGTTCCTGGCGTCCACGTTGATGGCGGCCTATGTCATGTACGGCTTCGACAGCGCCGCAGAACTGTCTGAGGAGACAACCGAGCCCCGGCGCGTAGTGCCCTCGGCGATCGTGCGGGCCCTCCTGGTGTCATTCGTCGGCGGCGGGTTCATGATCGTGGCTGCGTTGATGGCCGCGCCCTCGCTGACCGACGGCCAGCTTTCCGCAGGAGGGATCGCTTACGTGATCACCAGCCGGCTGGACTCCACGCTCGGCCGGGCTTTGCTGACGGTGGTCGCTATCTCGATCGTGTCTGCCTGCCTGGCAATACAGAACTCAGCGTCGCGGGTGATGTTCAGCATGGCGCGAGACGGTCGGCTGCCCGGAGCCCGGCTGCTCGCCCGGGTCCACCCACAGACCGGAACGCCGATCGTCACCGGCATCGCGGTAGGTGTGTTAGCGATCGCCGTGCTGCTAATCAACCTCGGCAACCCAGCGGCGTTCGCGGCCGTCACCAGCACGTCGGTGGTGATCGTCTACCTGGCGTACCTGCTCGTCACCGGTCCCGCTCTGCATGCTCGGCTGCGCCGGCGCTCGCCGATCCAGCGTCGTGGAGGCTTCTCGCTGGGACGGTGGGGGCTGCCGGTGAACCTGTTCGCTGTGGTGTACGGGGTGGCGATGATGATCAACATCGCCTGGCCGCGGCAGGCCGTGTACGACCCGGCAGGTACCAACTGGCTGCTCCAATACCTGGCACTGCTGTTCGTTGCTGGAATGGTGGTCGTCGGCCTGATCGTGCACCGCACGCTGCGGGGCCGGCCCGCCTCGGCAGCCGTCACCGCAGCCCCCGCCGTTGCCGAAGCCTGACCTCCCCGTGCCCCGTGTGTCGCGTCCCCGTGGCCCGTGTGTCGCGTCCCCGTGGGCCGTGTGTCGCGTCCTCGTGCGCAGGATGCCGTGCCGGAATGCGCAGCCGCGCGGCCCGGTGACCCCAGGCTGAGGGCGCTGAGCGCGTGGCACGATGGGCGGCATGCTGCGTTGGCTCACCGCTGGGGAATCGCACGGTCCTGCTCTGGTCGCGGTGCTGGAAGGCATGGTGGCCGGGGTGGAGGTGACTTCCAAGGACATCCAGGCTGAGCTGACCCGCCGCCGGCTGGGATACGGGCGCGGGGCACGGATGAAGTTCGAAGCCGACGAAGTTGAGCTGCTTGGCGGTATCCGGCACGGTCGGACGCTGGGCGGCCCGGTGGCCATCCGGATCGGCAACACCGAGTGGCCGAAGTGGGAAACCGTCATGGCGGCCGATCCGGTGGATCCGGAGGTGCTGGCTGCGCAGGCCCGCAATGCGCCGCTGACCAGGCCCCGGCCCGGGCATGCAGACCTGGCGGGAATGACCAAGTTCGGGTTCGACGATGCGCGACCGGTGCTGGAACGCGCCAGCGCCCGCGAAACGGCCTCCCGGGTCGCCCTGGGCACTGTGGCCAAGGCCTTCCTGCGCCAGGCTCTGGATGTCGAGATCCTGTCCCATGTCGTCTCGCTGGGGCAGGCCGAGGCACCCGCAGGTGTGCTGCCCAACGCCGATGACCTGGAGCGGATTGACGCCAGCCCGGTCCGGGCGTACTCGGAGGAGGCGTCAGCCGCGATGATCGCCGAGGTGGACGCCGCCAAGAAAGACGGTGACACGCTGGGCGGCGTGATCGAAATACTGGCATACGGACTCCCGATCGGATTGGGCTCCTACGTGCACGCCGACCGGCGCTTGGACGCCCGGCTGGCCGGAGCGCTGATGGGAATCCAGGCCATGAAGGGTGTCGAGGTGGGGGATGGGTTCGTCACCGCACGGCGCCGGGGCAGCGCCGCGCACGACGAGATGGCTCCGGGGACGGACGGCGTGGTTCGCCACACCAACCGGGCCGGTGGGCTGGAAGGAGGCATGACCAACGGAGAGACGCTGCGGGTCCGGGTGGCGATGAAGCCGATCTCGACTGTGCCGCGCGCGTTGGCCACCGTAGACGTCGCCACGGGAGAAGCGGCTGTCGCGATTAACCAGCGCTCCGACGTGTGCGCGGTCCCCGCCGCGGGCGTGGTCGCCGAAGCGATGGTCGCCCTCGTGCTCGCCGATGCCGCGCTGGAGAAGTTCGGCGGCGATGCGCTGCCCGAGACCATCCGCAACGCCCGCGCTTACCTCAACAGCTACCACCAGCGCTGACCACAGCACGCTGCTCGGCGTCCGCACGCGCCGCCGCGGAGCGTGCCTCCAGTGCAGCGAGTACGGCGATCATGTCGAGCGTTCCCCGGCCGAGCGCCACGGCCTCGTCGAACAGGGCGTGGCAGGAATCCAGCACCGGCGAGGCGATGCCGGCTCGGCGGGCGGCCTGAGCGATCAGTTGGCTGTTTTTCAGGACGTCAACGGCGGCGGCCTGGGCGGTGAAATCGTTCGAGAGCAGTTTGGCGATCTTGACTCGAGAGATGCCGCTGGCCATCTGGCCGCCATCGATGACGTGACGGAAGACCTGCAGATCCAAGCCGTGCCGCTCGGCGAAGTGGTAGGACTCCGCGAGTCCGGTCACGGTGGTGATCAGGAAGATGTTGACTGCCAGCTTGATCAGCAGCGCGTTGGGCACCGGCCCGCAGAACAGCGTCTTCCGGCACATCGGACCCAGCACAGGACGGACCTGGTGGATGGCATCCTCGTTGCCCGCAAGCATCGCCACCAGATCGCCGGTTTCGGCCGGTAGGCGTGATCCGGAGACAGGGGCCTCAACGTAATGACCACCCACCGCTTCGATGTCGTTGGCCAGGCCACGGGAGTACTGCGGCGAGGTCGTGCCCATATGCACGACGGTGCGGTCGGTCACCTTCGTGGCGAAGAGCGGGGTACCCCGGCCCAGTACCTCGTCGATCGCGGCCCCGTCGGCGAGCATGAGGATGACGATCCGGGCCTGCTCAAATACCGCGAGTGGCGTGGTGGCGACCCGGGCACCGAGCACGCGCAGCGCGTCGCACCGCTGAGGTGTGCGGTTCCATACCGCCAGCGGGATCCCGGCACGGGCAACATTGAGCGCCATGGGCTGCCCCATGAGACCCAGCCCCACGAATCCGACGCGCGACGCCGCCTCGGGAGTGACCGCCGTCACCCGCGCCGTCCCGGGAGTCCCGCCGCGGATCCGGAAGCACCTGCCCGGGCTTGAACGGCCGCCAGGTGGGCTGCGGTACCCGCCGGGGCGGGCAGTCCTATGACGCTTGTCATATTGCTGGACTCTATCCCTCTGGCCAGCCCGCGGTCATTATGACGCTTGTCATGGCCGGGTTGGCGTCGGAGAAACGATGATCAGCACGATCGCGCGGCGGATGTGGCGGCTTTACGAACCGATCCATGACGTGATCTATTTCGCTCCTGAGGCTCGTGCCGCCGCGGACAGGTTAGGGATGCGTGGCTTCTGGATGGGTTACTTCGCCTTCCGGTCCGCTCCGCTGGGCATGGTGGGTCCGGCTCCGGTCGCTGCAAGCTTTTTCGGCTTCCATTCTCGCCGAGTGTCGCGGGCGTTGCCTGATGCCTGGAGTTACACCACGGTCGAAGCGGCGCTGGCCGCCCGGCTGGCGGGCGTGGACGGCGCGCTGCGCCGGCTTTGGAGCTCAGACAGGGTGGAGTCGGTGGCGATGGCCGAAGCGGCTGAGCCGCCTGGCGGGCCGCGGACGCCGCGGACTGCGCTGGCCGGGTGCTGGCAGCGGCAAACCAGGCTCTGCCCCGGCCTGCGGCGCCGCACCTGGCGCTGTGGCAGGCCACCTCCACTCTGCGCGAGCACCGCGGCGACGGGCACAACGCCGTGCAGGTGGCCAACCAGGTGACTCCAGTCCAGGCGCACCTGCTCAAGGCCGCCGCGGGCGAGGCCCAGGCGGAGGTGCTTCGCGAGGGCCGCGGGTGGATCCGGGAGGAATGGCGACAGGCGGTGAACGAGTTGGCTACCGCCGGCCTGCTCGACGAGTGTGGCCGGCTCACCGAGTCTGGCGCTGCGCTGCACGAGCGGATTGAGGCCGGCACCGATGCCGTGGCGATGCGCCCGTGGGAGGTGCTCGGGGAGGTCGACACCGCACGGCTCGCCGATCTGCTCACCCCGCTGGCAGCCGCGGTCCTCGACAGCGGAACCCTGCCGATGCCCAACCCGGTCGGCCTGACGCCGGCCGGAGGTGTTCAGCCAACCGCACCGGCACGCGGCGCCGCGGAATCCAGCAGCGGGCTCAACTCCGCGATGACCGCATCCAACGGTTCGAGGTCCTGATGCGCCCGCGCCAGGATCAGCGCCCCCTCCAAGGCGCTGATCATCACCATGGCCAACGAGCGTGCTCGCGCCTCGGGCACTCGGAGTTGGGCGAGTACCTCCCGTAGTGGTTCCTGCCAGGCCAGAAGCGCGCGGTGCACTGCTTCCCGCAGTGCCGGGCTCGTGGCCGCCGTGTCCACTGCTGCTGCGGCCAACGGACACCCCTCAGCGAATCCCTTCGTCCGATACAGCTCGCGCCACTCGCCGACCAGAGCGGCGAAAACAGAACCCGGCGTCGGATCCGGTAATTGTTCGGCAAAGCGCTTGACCCGGCGCGCCGCAATGTCACCGGAATACAACAGCGCCTCGGTGACCAACTGCTGTTTCCCATCGGGGAAATAGTGTTGCAGCGAACCGCGTGGCGCTTCGGCCAGTTCAACGATCTCCCGCATCCCGGTGGCGCTGACCCCTTGGGCGCGAATCAGCCGCATTGCCGCGCGGACCATTCGCTCACGCGGCGGGCGGGCCGGCGGAGTCGGCGCGTCGGGAACAGTCACGACCCGGATTATCCCCAGTGCCGGCCCGATGTCGCACCGATGCGCGGACTGGCTGCCGGCTTTGGTTACATCAATTCCGAACACAAGCGGATGAAGGAGGGCGATGGGTCATGACCACTCGACCAAGCGGCCGGCTACAGGGTGCTGTCGTGGCGGTGGCGGGAGCTGCGGGACCGGCCGGTAGGGCAGCCCTCGTGCACCTGGCTGAGGCCGGGGCGACAGTGGCCGCTGCTGACGCCGACGCGACGCGTTTGGCCGATGCCGTGGACGCCGCCCGCCAGGCACGCGGTGATGCTCTTGTCACCAGCGACACCGTCGACTTGCTGGACCTCGACGCGGCGCGGTCCTGGGCTCAGCGCATCGAGAAAGAATTCGGTCGCATCGACGGCCTGGTGCATCTGGTCGGGGGATGGCGAGGCTCCAAGGCGTTCGCTGAGACAGAACTGGCGCACTGGGCGCTGCTTGAGAAGCTGCTCATCCGCACCGTGCAGCACACTTCCCTGGCGTTTCAAGCCCCGCTGTGCCGCAGTGGCCGTGGCCGCTACGTCCTGGTCAGCGCCGCGGCTGCGGCCAAGCCCACCGCGGGCAACGCCGCCTACGCTGCCGCCAAGTCCGCGGCCGAGGCATGGACTCTTGCACTCGCCGACTCTTTCCACACGGCAGGACACGACAATGAACTGCCGGCTGCCGCGGTCATTCTCATCGTCAAGGCACTGGTTCACGATGCGATGCGCGAGGAGCGACCGCAGGCGGCCTTCGCGGGATTCACGGACGTCAAAGATCTGGCCGAGGCCCTCGTCGGCGTCTGGGACAAGCCTTCCCAAGAAATCAACGGAACCCGTCTGTGGCTGACCCCGAAACCGTGACGGCTGCGAACCGGGTCAGCTCCCGTCGCCGGTGACCAGTGGTTCGAAGGTGCAGAGCTGGCTCCATGCCCGCCCCGTGCAGAAGCCCGCGTACCGCTCGGTCTTCTGCCACGGGTGCGGGGACGTCGATGTTGGGTCGGCTGTGACCGCCAGGGCTTCAGTACTCGGCGCGGAAGTTCCCGATGAAGGTGATGGTGTTGCCGTCGGGATCGACGATGGTCGACAGCTGGACGCCCTTGTTCACCGTCTGGATCGCCCCCGGATCCAGGCCTCGAGCCGCAAGACCGGCACACTGCTGCTCGAGGTCGTCAACGGCGAAATTGATCAGAGTGTTACCTGCGCGGTCGGCGTCCTGCCACACCTGGAGCCATCCGGTTTGTGTCACGCGCCACTCCGCGAGGCTGTCCATTGGTCGATTGTCCGGCGCCCGGCCGAACAGGCGTCCGTACCATGCGCGGGCTGCGTCGATGTCTCGGACCGGGGCGACGGCAAGAACGTGGTTAACGGTCATGTGCATATTGCTCCTCCCAGCTGGAGAACAACGCTCCAGCGATTTGACGGCACTGCCAGCCCAATCTCATCGCTCGGCGCACCGTGCAGGTGTACCGGTCACCACGGGGCTGGTATTGCGTTCCAGTGCCTTGAGGCGGCACGGTCCAGTGGCTGGCGGGCGGGAGCTGTTTAGCTGGCTGAGGGCAGGAAGATCGGTGACTGAGGCACGAGGTGAAATGCAGGCTTCGAGGCAGCGAACAGTGTCGGTGTTATCTCTCGGCGGCACTATCGCGATGACGAGTGCAGGACCTGATGCTGCTGGAGTGGTGCCGACCCTGGATGCGCCAGCCCTGCTGGCCGCGCTACCCGGGCTCACCGCGCTGAACTGTAAGATCACCTCGAGAAGCATCCGGTCTTTGCCGGGCGCATCGCTGGATTTTGATGATCTTTCTGAGCTGGTCAGCGTGGTACGCCACGAGTTGGACTCCGGCGCAGATGGGGTAGTGATCACTCAAGGAACCGACACCATCGAAGAGACGGCGTACTTCCTCGATCTGACCGTGGACCGGGCCGCGCCGGTGGTGGTGACCGGTGCCCTCCGCAACCCGACGTTGGCCGGCGCCGATGGGCCGGCCAACCTGCTGGCCGCCATCCAGGTCGCCGCGAGCAGGCAGCTGAGCGGCGTCGGCTGCCTGGTTGTCATGAGCGACGAGATTCATGCCGCCCGGCACGTGCATAAGATGCACAGCACGAGTCCGGGTGCATTCGGCTCGCCAGACGCCGGTCCGGTTGGGCGGGTCGTGGAGGGCATTCCCCGCCTGTTCGCTCGTCCGGTGGCAGCGCCGACCTATCCGGTACCCACCCGCGCCGTACGGATCGGTCTGGTCACCGCGTGCTTGGGCGATGATGGAGAGCTGCTGCATCGGCTCATGACCGGTTTCGACGGGGTGGTTGTCGCCGCATTCGGGGCAGGGCACGTTCCGGCGACATTCGTCGCGCCGCTGGCTGAGCTCGCCTCGCGCATTCCGGTAGTACTTGCCTCCCGCACCGGCGCCGGTCCGGTGCTCCGCGCCACCTACGGCTTCCCCGGATCCGAGAGCGATCTTCAGGATCGCGGATTGATCAATTCCGGCTTCCTCGGCCCGTATAAAGCGCGGATCCTGCTGCATGTGCTGCTCGCCGCCGGCGCCGCTCACCAGCAGATCGTCGCGGCATTCGATGCGGCTGGGACTTGCGGATCGCATTCACCGCATAACCTCCCGTACCGCTGCGACACCGGTGGCGGTCGCGCGATCAACGCCAGTGCAGGGTGACGAAGGAGGTTTCGACGCGTGGTGAGCGGGCCTGTTGTGATCCTGATTGGTCCACCCGGGTCGGGTAAGAGCACCGTAGGGCGGCTGGTGGCGGAGAAGCTCGGTGTCGCCTTCCGGGACTTCGATGATGATGTTCAGGCCGAGTGCGGGCTGCCCGCAGGGGAACTGGTGGTCAAGCTAGGCCGGGAGAAATTCAGCGAGGTCGAGTGCCGCCTCATCGGTGGTGTGCTCGCGGATCATTCCGGAGTGCTGGCCCTTGGTGGTGGAACGCCCCTGAACCCATTGGTTCAGGGGCAGCTGAAGCCCTTCCACGTCGTGTTCCTCGATGTGGAACTCGACGAACTGCTCCGCCGGGAGGGTCTGGTCCCCTTGCATCCCTGGTTACTGCCCAATCCGCGCGCACATCTGCGGCAATTACTCGCGCAGCGGCGCCCGGTCTACGAGTCGGTGTCCGACGCCATCGTGTCGACGACTGGCCGTTCTGCGGAAGAGGTTGCCGCAGAGGTCTTGCAAACCGTGCACACGTGATCTCACGGTAGGGATGCTTGGTTCGTGCAATCCTTCGACGGGCTTGCCAGGCGGGAGGAGCGGCGATGAGCGAAACCAGTGAGCTGCTGGACCAGGTAGGCGACAGCCAGGACGGAGCATCCCAGGATGGAGCATCCCAGAACCGCAAACCCCACGATGCTGAGATCCAGGACAGTGCGACCCAGGACAACGCGACCCAGGACAACGCGACCCAGGACAACGCGACCCAGCCACTGCGGATCCGGGTCGCCACGGCGCAGCCCTACGACGTGATCGTCGGGCGGTATCTGCGGGCCGAGCTACTGGACGCCGTGGGCAGCGGCGCGGTGGCAATCGTGCACCAACCGACCATGGTCGAGTCCGCGGAGTCGTTGCGCACGGTGCTCGAGCACTTGGGTTCGCAGGCGTACCGCATCGAGGTTCCTGACGCCGAGGGCGGCAAGAAGCTCGAGGTGGCGGGGTTTTGCTGGGACGTGCTCGGAAAGGTAGGTCTTGATCGCACCGGGACCGTGGTGGGTTTTGGTGGGGGGGCGGTGACCGACCTGGCCGGATTCGTTGCCGCCAACTGGTTGCGCGGGGTCCGCGTCGTACACGTGCCTACCACGTTGCTGGGCATGGTGGATGCTGCGGTAGGCGGAAAAACCGGAATCAACATCCAGGCGGGCAAGAACCTCGTCGGGGCCTTCCACGAACCGGTCGCCGTGTTGGTGGACCTGGCGACCCTGCAGACGCTGCCGCGGGCCGACCTCGTCGCCGGGATGGCGGAGGTGGTCAAAGCAGGCTTCATCGCCGACCCGGCGATCCTGGATCTGATCGAGAACGACCCGGCCGCCGCACTGGATCCGGCAGGCCCGGTGCTCGAGGAGCTGGTCGGGCGCGCGATCCGGGTAAAGGCGAATGTGGTAGCGGCCGACTTGAAGGAATCGCACCTGCGCGAAGTGCTCAACTACGGGCACACCCTGGGCCACGCGGTGGAACGGCGGGAAGGTTATCGATGGCGCCACGGTGCCGCGGTCAGCGTCGGCATGGTCTTCGCAGCCGAGCTGTCCCGGCTTGCCGGGCGTTTGGACGATGCCACAGCTCAGCGCCATGCTGCGGTGCTGCGCTCACTCGGCCTGCCCACCAGCTACGACGCAGACGCGCTGCCGGAGCTGCTGGACGGCATGCGCAACGACAAGAAGACCCGGTCGGGGAGGTTGCGGTTTGTCGTGCTTGACGCCCTGGCGAAACCCGGCCGGCTGGAGAACCCGGATCCCGAGTTGCTCGGTAAGGCCTACGCTGCGGTCTCCGGAGGCAAAACCGGGGAGAAAGAAGACGTGGCGTGAAGGTGCTGGTGCTCAACGGGCCAAACCTGGGTCGGCTCGGGACTCGTGAGCCTGACGTCTACGGCACCACCACCCACGACGACCTGGTGGCGCTGTGCCAGCAGGCGGGAGCTGAGTTGGGGCTCGATGTAGACGTGCGCCAGACCGACCATGAGGGAGTCATGATCAGTTGGCTGCACGAGGCCGCCGACACCGCCACTCCGGTCGTGCTCAACGCCGCAGCATGGACGCATTACTCGATCGCACTGCGCGACGCCGCCGCGCAGCTGTCGGCACCGCTGGTAGAGGTGCACATCAGCAACGTGCACGCGCGTGAACTTTTCCGGCACCACAGCTATATCTCGGCGATCGCATCCGGTGTCATCGTGGGCCTGGGCGTGGACGGTTACCCGCTCGCGCTGCGCTGGATCGCTGGTCGCACCGACTGAATTGCGGCCAGAGCAGGGGTCGGGACTACCGTCGGGGTCATGTCCCACCCTCAGCGCCGTGAAGCACTCCGCCAACGCCTCACCGAGCTGCGGCTCGACGCGCTCCTGGTCACCAATCTGCTCAACGTCCGGTACCTCACCGGATTCACCGGCTCCAACAGCGCCCTGCTAGTGCTCGCCGAGGGTGACGAATCCAGCGTGTTCTGCACCGATGGTCGTTACCGGACGCAGTCCCAGCGGCAGGTGCCGGATCTACGGCGGGTGATCGACCGGTCCTGCACGCTGCGGCTGGCCGAATACGCTCGGGAGCACCGGATTGGCCGGCTGGGTTTTGAAAGCCATGTGGTGACCGTTGACGGGCATGCCGCTTTGGCCGAGGTCACCGGTCCAGAGGTGCTGATCGCCGTCTCGCGGCCGGTGGAGCGGTTACGGTCGATCAAAGATCACACCGAAGTCACCGCGCTGCGCACGGCGTGTGCGATCGCGGATGCCGCGCTGGCCGGGCTGCTTGCCGATGGCGGGTTGCGCCCAGGTCGCACAGAGCGGGAAGTGGCCCGTGACCTGGACGCTCGACTAGTGGCCTTGGGCGCCGCTGGCCCGTCGTTCGAGACCATCGTCGCGGCGGGGGCACACTCGGCGATCCCTCATCACCGCCCGACCGACACCGAGCTCAGCTGCGGCGACCTGGTGAAGCTCGACTTCGGCGCGCTGGTGGAGGGCTACCACTCCGACATGACCCGCACCATGGTTCTGGGCGCACCCGTGGCGTGGCAGCAGGAGCTGTACGACCTCGTCGCCACCGCGCAGGCGGCGGGGCGCGCGGCGCTGCGAGCGCATGCGGATGTCCGCGAGGTGGACGCGGCCGCCCGGAAGGTCATTGCCGAGGCCGGTCACGGCGAGGATTTCGTGCACGGCTTGGGACACGGCGTTGGCCTGCAGATCCATGAGGCCCCGGCGTTGTCCCAGTTCGCCGCCGGTACACTGGAGGTAGGCATGACGGTCACCGTCGAGCCAGGTGTTTACCTGGCCGGTCGGGGCGGCGTGCGTATCGAGGACACTCTCGTCGTCACCGGCGGCGAGCCGGAACTCCTCACCATGACCACGAAGGAGCTCGTGGTCGTGCCCTGCTGATCAGGATCGAGCTGACTAACCACCTCAGCCGGCGTTGTGCCGGCTACGACGGGGGAGTGACAGGCTGACGTGGCCACCACCAACGATCTCAAGAATGGACTCGTGCTCAATCTCGACGGCCAACTGTGGTCGGTCGTGAATTTTCAGCATGTGAAACCCGGCAAGGGCGGCGCGTTCGTGCGGACCACCCTCAAGAACGTGTTGTCAGGCAAGGTGGTCGATAAGACGTTCAACGCTGGGACCAAAGTCGACACCGCCACGGTCGACCGGCGTGATATGACGTTCCTGTACGCCGACGGGTCGGATTTCGTGTTCATGGACTCCGACACCTTCGATCAGATCACCATTTCCGGTGACACTGTGGGGGACGCGGCGAAATACCTGCTGGACAACCAGACCGTGTTGGTGGCCGTCCACGACGGCACGCCACTGTATGTCGAGCTGCCCACCTCCGTCGAGCTGGTCATCTCACAAACCGATCCTGGCGTGCAGGGTGACCGATCGACGGGAGGCACAAAGCCTGCCACGCTGGAGACCGGTGCTGAGATCCAAGTGCCGTTGTTCGTAAGCACCGGTGAAAAGGTAAAGGTAGATACCCGGGATGGGCGTTACCTCGGCCGGGTCAGTAGCTAGACCGCGAAATCAACTGGAGTTTTAACGTGGGGGCCCGCAGTAAGGCGCGCAAACGTGCCGTCGACATCCTCTTCGAGGCCGACCTGCGCGGGCTGGATCCGCTGGAGCTGCTCGCCGAACGCGTCGGGGCACCAGAGCTGCCACCGATCAGCGACTACACCGTCTCGTTGGTGCAGGGCGTGGTCGAACACGCCGCAGACATCGACAGATTGCTGGCCGATCAAGCCCATGGTTGGACGCTGTCCCGGATGCCCGCTGTCGATCGGGCAGTGTTACGGCTGGGTGTGTTCGAGCTACTGTTCTCCGACGAGGTGGACGACGCAGTCGCCATCGACGAAGCGATCGAGCTGGCGAAGTTGTTGTCGACCGACGACTCCCCGCGGTTTGTCAACGGGGTGCTGGGTGCCCTGGCTGCGTTGCCGCGTAGCTGGTAATCGCTACTCCAGGGCTGAGTCAGGCCTCTTCCTTGTCCTTGGCGGGACGAGCCTCAGGTGGCAGCACACCCCAGCCGATCAACTGCTCGGTGAGGTCACCTGGTGACATGTCGTAGATGATCGCCAGCGAGCGCAGATCTTCGGTACGGATGGAGAGCACCTTGCCGTTGTAGTCCCCGCGCTGGCTCTGGATCGTTGCGGCATAGCGAGCGAGTGGGCCTACCTTCTCGACCGGCAGCTGCTGCAGACGCTCCAGATTGATGACGATCTTGGTGGCCGGTTCGCTGCCGGATGACACCCGGCCCTCAGGCAGCAGTTCGGGAACCGGAACCCCGTAGAAGTCGGCAAGTTCGGCGAGCTTCTGTACGGTGACTGCCCTATCGCCACGCTCGTAGGAACCGACCACTACAGCCTTCCAGCGGCCCGCCGACTTCTGCTCGACGCCGTGCAGAGACAGACCCTGCTGCTGACGGATGCCACGCAGTTTCGACCCCAGTGCCTTGGCATAGTCGCCCATCTGGCCCCTTCTCCTTCTTTAGACCCCGACCAGTCAACGCCTTGGGGCGCCCGCGAAAATCGGGATGATACGGAGAGTAATGCTGCGCTGAGTAATCCACCAGGTCAAGCCATCGGGGGCCGAAGACCGCGCAGAGTCACGTACACCACCCGGACGGGGCAGCGCTGCGGTGGTCAACACACGCCGAAGGGCTCTCGGTGATACTGTCCGATCCGGGTCCCGGCGCCGGTCGGAGTCCGATTGCCGGCCTCAGCCGGTGGTATCCATGACGTCCTTTAAGGCCCGTCCAGTGAGGCGGGGAAGGAGGTCACCGTGTCGTCCCCCTCCGGGACGGGCGCGGTGGGAGCGGCAGGTCCACTGCGGCAGCGTGAGCTGCTGTCAGCGGCCGAAGTCGCTCGCATCGTTGCCCGGATGGCGCATCAGATCATCGAGCGCACCGCGCCCGAGCCAGTGGTGATGGTCGGCATTCCCACTCGCGGCGTGCCCTTGGCGCACCGGCTGGCTGATCGGATCCGCGAGTTTGGCGGCCCTGCGCCGGTCGTCGGCACGCTTGATGTCACGCTCTACCGGGACGACCTGCGCCGCCGCCCCACCCGCCCGCTGCGAGCGACTGAGCTTCCCGCTGCTGGGCTGGATGACGCGCTGGTAGTGCTCGTCGATGACGTGCTGTATTCCGGGCGGACCGTAGCGGCCGCCCTGGACGCATTGCGAGAGTACGGCCGGCCGCGGGCGGTCCAGCTCGCCGTGCTGGTCGACCGCGGCCATCGGGAACTGCCGATTCGCCCCGACTACGTGGGTAAGAACGTGCCGACTTCCCGTGACGAGGAAATCGGTGTGCTGCTCAGGGAGACAGACCACACCGATGCCGTCATGCTCCGCGCCTACGATCGGGGGCAGCGATGAGGCATCTGCTGACCACCACGGGCCTGCCACGAAAAACGGTGACCGCGCTGCTCGACAGCGCCGAGGCGCTCAAGCAGTCCCTGCTAGGCCGGGAGGTCCGCAAACTGCCCACCCTGCGCGGGCGCACCGTTGTCACCTTGTTCTACGAAAGCTCCACGCGGACCCGGGTCTCGTTCGAGATCGCCGGCAAGTGGATGAGCGCTGACGTGGTGAACATCTCTGCGGGTGGCTCCGCGGTGGTGAAAGGGGAGTCACTCCGCGACACTGCACTGACCCTGACCGCAATGGGCGCAGACTGCGTGGTGCTCCGCCATCCCGCGTCGGGCGCGGCCCACCGCCTCGCCGGCTGGGTGGCCGCCCACGTGATCAACGCCGGGGACGGCACGCACCAACATCCGACCCAAGCGCTGCTCGATGCCGCTACGCTACGTGAGCGATTGGGGGACCTAAATGGGCGGACCGTCACCATCGTAGGCGATGTGCTGCATAGCAGAGTGGCTCGCTCGAATATCGAGCTCTTGATCACGCTGGGTGCCCGGATCCGTCTTGTCGCACCGCCGACCCTGCTGCCCTGGGATGTAGCGCACTGGGGAAATGCGTTGGCGTCGACGGACTGCGATTGGCCAGTCACGGTCAGCCACGACCTGGACGCCGCACTACCCGGCTCCGACGCGGTGATGATGCTGCGCGTGCAGGCCGAGCGCATGCACGGTGAGTTCTTCCCTTCCGGCCGCGAATACGCCATTAGCTACGGGCTCACTGAAGCACGCCTGGGGTTGTTGCCCGAGCACGCCGTGGTGCTGCATCCCGGTCCGATGCTGCGCGGCATGGAGATCGCACACTCCGTCGCTGACTCTCCCCGAGCCGCGATCACCGAACAGGTTCGCAATGGCGTGCATGTGCGGATGGCGGTGCTCTACTACTTGCTCGCCGGCCGAGATGATCAGGCGCCGGGGGAGGAGCAGGTGTGACCCGGCCGTTGCTGCTTCGCGGGATCCGCCGCTATGGGGCGGGCGAGCCGGTGGATCTGCTGGTCCGGAACGGGGTGATCGCCGAGCTGGGCGCCAGTGTGGACGGTACCGGCGCCGAGGTCTTCGACGGCGGTGGTCTCGTGGCACTACCTGGTTTGGTTGACCTGCACACCCACCTGCGCGAGCCTGGCCGGGAGGATGTCGAGACCATCGCCACCGGGTCGGCCTCCGCGGCGCTAGGCGGTTACACCGCGGTGTTCGCCATGGCCAACACCGATCCAGTGGCCGACACGGCGGTGGTCGTGGAGTACGTGTACCGGCGTGGGCGTGAAGTGGGGCTGGTGGATGTGCACCCCGTCGGTGCGGTCACCGCAGGGTTGCACGGCCAGCGGCTCGCCGAGCTCGGTGCGATGGCCGCATCCGCCGCTGCAGTCAGGTTGTTCTCCGACGACGGGCTGTGCGTGCACGACTCACTGCTGATGCGCCGAGCCCTGGAATACGCTTGCGGGCTCGGCGGCGTGATCGCCCAGCATGCTGAGGATTCCCGGCTCACCGCCGGCGCCCAGGCACATGAGGGACGCATCGCCGCCCGGCTCGGCCTGGCCGGCTGGCCGCGTGCCGCGGAGGAATCGATCGTGGCGCGGGACTGCCTGCTCGCCCGGGACGCCGACGCGGCTGTCCACATCTGCCACGTATCCAGCGCGGGCACGGTGGAGCTACTGCGCTGGGCCAAGGAGCGCGGGATCCGGGTATCTGCCGAGGTAACCCCGCACCACCTGTTGCTCACCGATGAGCGCCTGTCCGGCTACGACCCGGTCAACAAGGTGAACCCGCCGCTGCGCAGCGCAGCCGACACCCAGGCGCTGCGCACAGCGCTGGCGGAAGGAATTGTGGACTGCGTGGCCACCGACCATGCCCCCCACGCTGCGCAGGACAAAGATTGCGAATGGTCCGCGGCCCGGCCCGGCATGCTGGGTCTGCAGACCGCGCTGTCAGTGGTGATTGCCACGATGCTGCGGCCTGGCCTGCTGAATTGGCGGGGAGTAGCGCGGGTGATGAGCGAGCGGCCGGCGCAGATCGGTCGCGCGGCCGATCAGGGCCGGCCCATCGCGGTAGGCGAACCAGCGAACCTGGTCCTGGTCGATCCCGATACCACCTGGACGGTGCACGGCGCGCAGCTGGCCAGCCTGGCCGACAACACTCCCTATGAAGGAATGGAGCTGCCCGGCCGGGTGGTACTGACGATGCTGCGCGGCCAGGTGACCACCGAGGACGGGAAGGTGCAGGGTTGATGGGCGCACTAGCGATGCTGGTGCTGGAAGACGGCACCACCGTGCGGGGCGAAAGTTATGGCGCGGTGGGACAAGCCCTGGGTGAGGCGGTGTTCGCCACGGGAATGACCGGTTACCAGGAGACCCTCACCGACCCGTCCTACCGGCGCCAGATCGTGGTGCAAACCGCCCCGCACAT
>JAJPIR010000135.1 GCA_021324675.1 Actinomycetota bacterium | reverse complement strand
TGACCCCGTCTGTACGGCACCGAACAGGTCCCATCCCAGCATGCGTAGGTAATGCACGATGTAGGAACTGTCGCCGAAGATCGCCATGTAGGTTTCCGCGTTCGTGACGCGGGAGATCGTCCGTTGCGCCCAGTAGTGAAAGCCGTATAAGGGATAGACCCGGCCCGTGGTCAAAGCGAGGTTGAGCGCACGAGGAATAGTGAGCACAAACAACATGCCAGCCGTCAGGGCGCCGAAAAACAGCACGAACGATAGGGCCAGCGTCTGGACGTAGCACATCCATTGCGCAAGGTCGGCCTGCCCCGATGCCATGACCTCAGCCACCACCGGAACCCGGGGAAGGTAGGTGACCAGGACGCTTTCTGCCAGCGACAGGAACACTAGCACGTTGAGCAATTGCAGGGCGCTGAAACAGGCTCTGCGTACGGTGCCGCAGCGAGTAGGGCCAACAGCGTGGTAGTCCACGTCGCATCGCTGAGCCGGGGAACCGTGCCAACTTTGGCCGGCTGGAATCGCCTGGGAGAATGGTAGGCATGACGCGTGACCGAGTTGGGCGCCATCGCCTAACGAGGTGTTGATGTCGAGCACCGACGTCTCACCGATGACGACGTTGCTGCCGACCGTCACCCTGCCGGTTTGGATCGACCCGGCGTGAGCCCGGTAACAATTGAAGTAGGTGTCCTTGCGGATGACCGTGCCTTCACCGATGGTGAGCAGATCGGTGCACACGGGAACATTCCGCGAAAAGATCACGACGCCCCGACCGATCCGGGCACCCAGCGCTCTGAGGTACAGCACGTAGAGGGGCGATCCAGCGAACAAAACCAACGGGCTAGACCGGATCAGCGTTTTGGCGGTCCAGAAGCGGACATACGCCAGGCTCCAGAGGGGGATTTCTCGCGGTTTCCAGCGACCGATGAGCAGCCACTTGGCCACGATCGGCGCGACGCACAGGCTTATGAAACCGGCGGTAGCGAAGGCCAGCGAGCGGAGGTAGACATCGGTCAGTCCAGCTCCGACGGAGATCCACTTGATCCCGCCGGCCAGCACGAGCCCAGCGACGGAGAGGTATCCGACGAACAGCAGCATCTGCAGCATTCCGCACAACAGGTACTGCGATCTGCTGGCGCGCGCAGCCCTGCGTGGCTGCCCGATTTGCTGGCGGGCGGAGGTGGCGGGCGCGTCCGGGACAGCGGTGGCCAGGGCACGGACCGTTGGATACAGGTAGATGTCTTTCATGGAAACCGCTGGCTGGTTTTCGTCTTTCCTGACCAGGGTGCAAAAGTGCGCCATGACCAGCGAGTTAGCTCCGAGGTCGTCGAAAAAATTGCTGCCCACCGAAACTCGGTCCAGGCGCAGCACTGTGGCCAGGGCATCGGCGAGAAGTCGCTCGGTGTCGGTTGCCGGGCCTATGTAATCGTGGCCAGTGGCAAGGCTTCGTGGACCTGCCGGACTGGGCAACTTGTGCCGGTCGACCTTGTCGCTGGGCAGCATGGGGATGACGTCGAGCTGTTCGAGATAGGCCGGCACCATGTACGCGGGCAGATGGGCCCGCAAGTGCTGGTAGATGCGCTGTTGATCGACGCTGGTGCCGTGGTCCACGCGGTAGTAACCAACCAACTCGTCGAGTCCCGGCTCTGGCTGGTAGGTGTTCACCACCGCTTGCGCGATCCCCGGCATCTGGGCCAGTACTGATTCGATCTCGGCAAGCTCGACGCGATAGCCCCGGATCTTCACCTGCGTGTCAGCGCGGCCGCAGTACTCGATTTCACCACTGTCGAGCAGCCGTCCACAGTCACCGGTGCGGTACAGCCGGCCCCCATTACGCGCCAGCCGGTGGTGGATGAATCGGTCCGCGGTCTGCTCGGGGCGGCCCACATAACCGCGGGCGACGCCAGGGCCGCCGATGCAGATTTCGCCCACCTCACCGGCTCGTACCGGCTCCAGGTCCCGGTTAAGCAGGACAACCTGATACGTGGGTAGTGCCCTACCGATTGTGACAGGTCTGTCTGCCCGCAGCTCGCCACACGTCGCGGTCACGGTAGCTTCCGTGGGACCGTAGGTGTTGAGGATGCGCCGCCTGGGTGAACTCCACCGTTGGACCAGCTCAGCGGGACATGCCTCACCGCCGACAAGCAGACTTCGGATCGTGGGCAGGTCCCCGCTTAGGGTCGCCAGCAACGTCGGGACGCAGTAGAACACGGTCACGTCTTTTTTGTTCAGGAATTCGCTCAACTCCGAGCCGAGGCGACGGGAGTCGTTCGGGCCCACCACCAAAGTGGCACCGACTGCGAAAGTTGGCCAGATTTCCTCGATCGAAAAATCGAAAGCAATGGTCATGCCCTGGTAGACGCGGTCGCTTTGACGCACGTCATACACGCGGGCCACCACATTGATGAAGTTGCAGATGCTTGACTGCGCGACTTCAACGCCCTTGGGTCGGCCGCTGGAACCGGACGTGTAGATCACGTAACAGAGTGGGTCCCCGTCGTCGCCATCATCGGCTGCCGTCCGTGATGGGGGGCATTCGGCCAACGCATCGGCAAGCTTGTCTAGCTCCAGACGCAAAGTGTTAAGGTCGGCTGTCACCGCGGCAAACTCGGTGGAGGTGATCACCAGGTCAAGCTGGGAGTCGTCGACGACATACCCGATGCGGTCTCCTGGAGATCCAGGGTCGATCGGCACAAATGCCGCGCCGGCCTTCAGTATTGCCAGTAGGGCCACGTATGTTTGTAATGACCGGTGCAGCAGGATGCCAACTCGTGAACCAGTTCGGATGTGCAATGTGCGCAGCATATGCGCGAGCTGGTTTGCTTTCTCATCCAGCTCTCGGTAGGAAACTTGATGATCATCGTCTTCTACCGCAATCTTGTTCGGAATCTGGTCACTGGTCGCCTCAAAGAAGTGATGAAGGCGTCGAATCGGCGTGACGAATGACTTACGTGCGTTCGTGGCTGTGTTGCTGGCCCGACCACCCAACGCAGCCCAAGAAAGAAGCGTCAACGGTTACGTCTCCAGGCTCAACTCGATCAGGACATGAACTGGATTGGAAAATAACAAATGGAACACTCCAGTGAGGTTGTGCGCAGCAGCCGTGATCATTTCTGTGTTTTGTGGCAACGCACGCTTGGCCACGGTTCCAGTGGGCCGGCACGAAGGTGGTGGCCGGTGACGATCTCCCGGTGCCTAGCCCACGCCATGCTTGCCTCCCCAGAACCCCTCGGGCCGACGTGCCCAGCCACAGACGGCAGGCGCCACTGGACCTAGAGAAATACGAGCTCACGGCGCGAAAAGACGGAAACAACTGGTTAACAAACGGGAAACATTCACCTGATAGGGGTAAGTTAGCCTCCCTTTGATACCCTAGGTAGACGGATATGCTGGTTAGCCACCTGATCGGGGTGCACCACCAGGTGGGATCATCCGCGGGCGCTGCTCGGTGCTGGGCCAGCGGGCAACCCACCCGTCCCGTTCACTGCGGCGAGTGCATCCGCGTGAATTCACCGGATCGGGCTGATCCAAGGTGACGCTGGGACTGTAATAGATGTATGTCAGTCCGGAGGACGCCCGCGGCCCCGATCTCCGATGACATGCTGCTGGCCGGCTTGGGCGCTGGGGATGCGGAGGCGGCGGTGGCGTTCGTCCGTCGGTTCCAGTCGCTGGTGTTCGGTGTGGCGGTCGCCGTTGTCGGCGACTATGGCCTTGCTGAGGATATTGCCCAGCAGGCCTTCGAGCGGGCCTGGCGGCATGCTGCGCTTTATGACCCACGGCGAGGGTCGGTGCGTACGTGGTTGACTCGCATCGCGCACAACCTGGCAGTGGACGCTGCGCGCGTCCGGCGCCCCGCGCCCGTTGATCCGCAAGATCTGCTGCCGCTCATTGCGGCCGTCACCGACAATCCCGAGCGATGGGTATTGGCCAGCGAGGCCTCCGAGCAGCTTCGAGTTGCGCTGGCAACTCTGCCACCTGAGCAGGCCAGAGCCGTGGTGATGGCCGGGGTACAGGGGCTGAGCACCCGGGAGATCGCCGATGCCGAGCACGTACCCGTGAGTACCGCGAAGTCGCGCATCCGCGCTGCCATGGCCAAGTTGCACGCTGCGCTCCCCGTCCTGCGGAGTGATCATGGCTGAGCTGAGCTGT
>JAJPIR010000309.1 GCA_021324675.1 Actinomycetota bacterium | reverse complement strand
GGTACAACGTGGCGCACAAGATGACGGGGTACCCGCACCCGACCAGGTTCCCACTGACGCCCAGCTTGCCTCCGGCGGCAGCTAACCCGGTTGGTCAGCGCGGCGTCACGGGATAAGTCTGGGCACGCGAGACGACGGCCGCGCCAGGTCGGTGTCTGTCCCACGGGGCTGATCTCGATCCATGACCCGGACGGTGGGGCCAGCCCCACCACGGGGCCACGTTCACGCGAGGATTGTATGCATAGTGTGACCATCGGATAGCTCGACAATGGCTAGGTCCGGGTACACCCCCGTGGCCAACCTGCACCAGCACAGTTGTCCCCCGAGCACGGGGCGCCTAGGACAACGGGGGCGACGGCACTTGTTCGGCTCGGCCGATCGGCCTGCGGTCGGCGTCGCGGTGATCGTCGCTGGCAAATCATGAGGAGTCAGCCCATGGACATGATCTCGCCTCAACCCACCGGCGAGGGCGCGACACCTGACGCGCTGGGTGATACCGCACAGCTTCCCACCCGCGTGGTGGCCCGCGAGTACCCCCAGAAATGGGCCGCCACCAGCCTGCCCGACAGCCTCGCGGTCCTAGACATCCCGCTACAGACTGTCTGGGCCGCGGTCCAACTCGCCCTGTCCGGCGCGAACCAGCACACGCTGGCCAGCACCCTGGGGATTAGCGAGCACGACGCGCGCGACATCATCATCGCCACCACCGAACAGCTCGTCACCGGTCCCCGGGACACGACGGTTCGGAATCACAGCATCGGTGACAACACCGCAAAAGGCTAGGCTCACCCATCTCCCCGCGCGTTGGTGGTCGCCTCGAGTCTGTGGGTGCCGAACTGGCCCATCCGTGGCGGTAACCTGCGGCATCGCTAGACGGTGGTCGTGGGGCATGATCGTCGGTCGTGGCGGTGCGACTGTTGGCTGCTGTCGCCTGCCCGCATGAAGCGCTGGGTCGGGGATCAGCACGACAATCGATCGGTTGGTTAGCTCAGCTTTCGGCGCAAACATTGATGTGTGGTTGGGTGTCGAGGATCGCGTGTCCGCTGGACAGGTCGAATGAAATTGTGCATTGATTTTTTGGCACGAGATAGTAACCGGGGCCTGCGCTGGCAATGAAATAAAGGTCCGGAGAGAGTAGGTCTTTTGCTAGCGTATCCTTTGTGTTCCTTGCCCGTGGGGGGATCTCCCATGTCGCCGGTGAGCTGTCGCCGAGCTGCCGCGTTTCGCCTACCGCTAATTCATCGAAGCCACCACGGTTTGCAGGGCTTACCCAAAAGCTCACAAAGCAATAATCGTTGCGTTCGGCAAGCGGAATATTTCGCTGGTGGCAGATTCCACGGCCAAGTTTGTACCCGCCCCCGATTATAACGCCTCGCAGATCGATTAAAGGGGCGTTGTGGTGCGGGGTCGTGTTAGCAATAAATACGTTAACGACAGTAGTGACTCGAGTGCGGAAAAAGCCTGGCTGATCGTGTGGATCTACCGCTTCTGTCGCATCGATGTGATCGAGAGAATACCGAAGTCGGTACTGGTAGGCCGCCGGATCGTCATCCGAGTTGCTGGTGACGTCGCGTTGGCCGAGCATCTTGACCCCCGAGAATACCGAACCTGCGCGAGGACTCGTAGGCGGGACTGTCGGAACAACAATTGGCGCACGAGACGTAGTCTTCGAAGAAAAGGAACCAACAGCAGGTCGCGTTGACAGGCCGCAAGCCGCAAGTGTCCCAGCGACTACCACAACACCAATAGCAGTCCGATATCTCAATGATCGACATCTCGGATTAGACATCTCATCACACTCGGCCGACGACGGACAACCATATTGTGTTCTGTGATGTCACTGGCGATGTCCATGCCACGTTCGCCGTCGAGAGCGACCCTCGGGGGCACAAAGACCTTGACGCAGACGCGAGTGAAATACCAACCGTTGTCGACAAACGGCTCCCAGGAAGGCCGAGTCGACACACGCGTCGACATCGATCCCTTCGGCCCCATTGGTGGCCAGCGCAAACGTGGTCATGGACTACACCGCGTCGACCCGGCCGAGTCGAGTCAGTCCTCCCCAAGCCCGGCCGGGTATCCCACAGGCTCCCATCAACGCAGATAAGGTGGCATCCTTCCCCACAATTTGCGTCTCTCCCGTCGCTCTCTCACACCGCACAGCTCACGCGAATAGCAGTTCGTCCGTGGCCTCACGCCAGTAGATCAGCGCCCCAGTCGCACCTGGGTTCGCGGCAGCCTATCGTCCTCGCAGTCTCGTCGGCGTGATGGTCCGGCTACTCACAGATGGCAAGACGGCCAGCGACCAGCCACCGGCGGGGCCAACACTCTTTGCGGCATTAATGCTCGCATCGAGACAGGAAGTGACGCAGCGCCTCGATCGTCGTCGGGTGCACGGCCAGTTCGCGCGCGGTGCCGAACTTACCGTGGCGCACCATCAACAGGCTGGCCGAATAACCCGCAGAGTCGACCACACCTGACTACCGACCGCGCCGCGGTCATCGCCTTGTCGCGGCGCGCCCGCAACGTTGTGGTCACCAGATCCGATCATCGCTGCGGCATTTGGCTGGCCTAGGCATTGGGGATCTCGCCGGGCACTCTTGCCCCGCTTGGAGTGGCCGGTCATGAAGGGCCTCCGCTGCCGGGTGTCGGTTTGCCCGGGCGCTGGATCAGTCCGCCCCGGTCGTCGGTTGCTTAGCGGTTTTGGTTGGTCTGGTCGCGCCAGGGTTAGGTATCGAGGTAGTGAAGGACCCGGTTGATGTAGCGCTCGGCGCCGGGGTCTTTCCAGCGGCCTGACCAGTGCCAGCCCACACAGCCCCAGATGTCACCAGGGTGGTACTCATCGTCGGAGTCGTCGTGCAGGTAGGTAACCCAGCCCTCGTAGCAGGGAGCGGATGCGCGCGCCGTAGTAGTCGACGTTAAACGCGGTGCTTTGCACCGACAGCGGGTAGGTGCCCGGCAAGGTGGTGTGTTTGAAGTTGCATGATCCCGAAGCTGGTCGGGCACGGTGGTGCGGCGCCGCCGACGCAGTCTTGCGGGTTGTTCGATTCGTCGGAGACGGTGCTTTGTCGCCAGTTGCTTTCCTGGGCCGCGACCGCCTTGAGCAAATCGGCGGCACACCCCATTTGCAGGCCCCCCAGTCGAGGATCTGTGCGGTGGTGCCGGTGAAGTGACCGTCGATGCGGGAGACGAACTGCTGGTTGGCCTTGGCGGTGAAGTCGGTCCAGACCGGCATCACGACCCGGTCGGGAACGAATTGGTTGGCCGGGGTGTTCTGCGGTCGGGTCTCCTGTTGATCATTCAAATTGTGCTGGACGCGGGCGGCGCAGTCTTGATCTGACGGCAGGTGAGAACCCACACCGAGCATCCCGAAGCCATACTCGCCGCCCCGTTGACCTTCGGAGGGTTCCTGCTCTGGTGGGCTTCCTTGGCCTTCCGCGGGCCCCGGACCCTGTGGAGGTCCCAGCTGCTGGCCCTGATTGACCCTGGTTCGGGGAGGTACAACCAGCGGCGAGGACCACCGCCAGCAGCCCCAGCGACCAGACCCACAGTCCCCGGAGCAGACCCGACCTTTTCACCGGACCACCCCGTGTCGCCGCGTACCCAACCGTGCAGGGTCAGGGTGTTCACGGCGGCGCGTGGCCAGCTTGGCGCCGAGTACCGGAATTCCACTGTGTCCCCCCGTGGCCCGCCTCACTGCCCCGATGGGCCGGTGAGCACCAGCGCCGACTCAGCCCACCACAGACCCTCAGCGGCACTTGCCGTCGACACCGCAGAACCCTCACTCTTAATATCGTCTGCCGACGGTGACCTGTTAACCGCCCTCGAGGCGCCAAGGCGAGTGGGGACTCGCGCCATCGATGCTGACGAGGCTCAGCACACGCCGCAGGACACATCGGCGCTACCGTGCCAATCCATCCAGCTTGAGTCCGGTTCCTCGCGCGGCACCACCCCGCCAAGATCAGCAGGGGCGCCCCGGGATCCCGAAGGGAGAAAACGTGGCATGACAACGCTGTACACCTGCATTGCGCACCCATGCATCAAGCGCCGTCGAGCCGCTGGCCTGACCACTGTCGATGATCAATATAACCCGGGGCTCCCGGATAGCCCGGTTTTACTCTGCGCTGGTGGTGGCAACTACCAAGGGCGACTCGATGTGGGGATTCGGCGAGCGGCAGCAATCGAGTAAAGCGGAAACAAGCGCTGCGCGATCGGCCTTATCATTGCCCCCTTATTCGGGTCCTCACGCCGGCGGGGTGGTGGTGTGGTT
>JAJPIR010000173.1 GCA_021324675.1 Actinomycetota bacterium | reverse complement strand
GCCCAAGAGAAAGCCGGACCACTCCTCAAGCAAGCCCAAGAGAAAGCCGGACCACTCCTCAAGCAAGCCCAAGAGAAAGCCGGACCACTCCTCAAGCAAGCCCAAGAAAAGGTCGGACCACCTCGCAAGCAGACGGACGAGGGGGAAGCCCACTGAACAGCCTACCGACGCGGCCCCACACAGAGATCAGACCTGACGGGACGGCTGCGGACGGGCTGACACCATTCAACGACGGACTGCGTAATGAGACGCTTGGAGCGGGTCCCAGCTGAAACGCGGGACTGCGCCGCCGCAGCAATATTGACCTAGCATGCGGTGGTGAGGGCAGGTGCCGAGTGAGCCAGGTTCGACGGTAAAACCTCGGCCCTGTAAGGCGGCTTTAACAATCGTGGTGCTATTCATTCGACGGCAATAATCTCGCCGGAGTCATCCGGCGAGCAGCCAGCGTCAGTAAATTCGTGCCGAAGGTGGAGCCGGACCGCCGGCTCGCTTTGTTTTTTTATAGAGCGGAAAACAGTATCTCGGCCCGGCTCACGGCGCGCCCCGTCCAGCACGCACCGGACCCCAGCGTCTGCGGCTCCGTGGCCACGTGCAGACGACGTCACCAGAGCGAGATCAGTTCGGCAGCACTGTCGTCACCGGGCGCCATCACGCTGACCCTTCCGCGGATTGCCGTTGGAGGTGAGCACGACGTTCAACGCGACCGAGATGAGACGCGCATCAACGATCTTGGTGTGCCCAACCCCCTCCAGCCGGCCCAACGTGGAGCCGAACGCGGATGGAGACTCGGTCAGGGCAGCACATCTGAGCTTTCGCCACAGTCTCCACTCACCAGAGCCCTGCGGACACGGGCAAATACGGAGCTAAGCCGGATCGATGATCTCGTCGGCCGTCAGCGTCGTCTGCGGCACGAACGCGAGCCGCCCATCGCCGGTCAGCTCCCGCACCGCAGGCACTGGATCAGGATCCGAAAACAGCGTCGGATCGTCATAATCAGCGATCCGCCCGGTCGGATCAACGACCCACCACGATGCCTCCAGCGCGATGCCGTTGGGATCATTGAAGTAGATCGACCGCACAAAGCCATGATCAACAATGTCGGTGACCTCGCAGCCGTGCGATTTCAGCCGCGCTTGCAGTCGCTCCAAGGCATGCTCATCGGGAAGGTTGAACGACAAGTGATCGAACTGCGCTTTGCGCCGGTCCGGCATTCCTGCCGGCAGCTGGAACTGTTCCAGAGCAACGCCCTTGTACTCGAAGAACGCCACGGTCTGCTCATTGCCGAATTCGAAAAAGTAGTGGCGGAAGGAGTCATTGCCCAGGTGCGCGACGAGCCTGGCTCCCAGGACACCGTGCCAAAAGCGCGTGGTGGCATCCATGTCGCCGGTGATGAGAGCGACGTGGCTTATACCCCGCCAGGAAGGCCTATCAATCTCGGTCATGGCTGAAGTATAAGTCGATATGGGTGGTGGATGATCAACACAAGCACACCCGACCACGTTGGGCAGCCGATGACGCAGCGTCCCGCCGAACACCGCAATCGAGCACGGACGGGCAACGATCGTGGGGCCAGTTGCCAAGTAGCCGATGAGCGCACGCCCGATTCCCCTGCGTGACGTGCGAGTTGCGATCTCATCGGCGGTACACGTGCGCGTGGTTGCTCAACGTGCCGTTCGCAAGGCCGGCCGTGACCGTCCTTGCTCAGCGATCACGTGCCTGGCCGGCAACCGTGGATCAGTATCATCGGCGCGTGTGTCCGTTCGACGTCATAGTCGTAGGCACTCAGGTCGGCAGGATCGGCCAGCCCGTAGGCATCCGCGAGTACAGGTGATTCAACCCGCAGATCGGTGAAGCCAACTTCGGCCAGAACCTCCTGGTAGGTGCGTGCCGACCAGAAGTAGTCCGAGAGCTCCAGCCATTCGCCGTTTGTCAGCAGCAGTCGGGCGACTAGCGGGTCTCCGTCGCGGTAGGCCACTCCTGGCTTTCCTCGTAGCAGGCCGGTGGAGAACCGTATCCCCACGGAATCTGGATGAGGATCAAGAATTGCGAACCGCCCACCGGGCCGAAGTACACGCCATACCTCAGCGGCGATAGCCCGCAGCTGCTCCCGCGAGGGCAGCACGATGAAAACAAAGCAGGACATTGCCGCATCCATACTGCCGTCAGGCAGGAAATCAAGCCGATTGTCCTGTGTCTGACGATAGGTGATCAGGGGATGGCGGTACCGTTGCGAAGCGATCGCCAGCATCTCGGCGGAGGGATCTACAGCAATGATCCGGATGTCATAGCCACGCGCGATCCGATTAGCGGCTCTTCCCGGTCCGCATCCGTAATCGAGCAGCGTTTTCGGAGGGTTGGGACTGCCGATGCCGAGAGCCCTGAGCGCGAAGGGATACCCCAGCGTCCATCCTAGCCTGCTATCAAGCTCGGCGAAGCTAGCCGAAGTAGGCGCGTCGTAGGCGGTGTTCCTGTTTGGGTCCATCTGCAAACTTCGTCCTTTACGCGAGATCGGCCAACACAACCGCATCCCCATACGCTGGCCATGCCCGAGATACTGGCATCCCGACCCACGCCACCGCTGCTGCTTTTCGCGGTCAATGACAATTGGACTGCCTGGAGGAACGACGGCTCATGCCGCGACCAGATCGATTACCGTGCCGGCGACGGTCACTGTCACGGGCATGACTACGTCAAATGCAGTTACTTCCGTCAGTGACGACGATCTTGTGTTGCGGTCGGCATGCTTGGCATGGCCAACGTATTTCCCACACTGCGGGCTGCCCCACCTGCGGTTCAATGCGCTGCTGACCGCAGCGTGAGCGAGGACCGATCCTGCTCAACCGGCGCGCATGCGCGGCCGCCGGCTCCGGCGACTCGCCGAAGCGCCGTGGTGCGGCTGCCGCGGATGCACCTACACATGCTGCGGCATACGTTCGTCGATACCATGCTCGACGCGGGAGTCGACGTGCGCGACGTGCAGGTTGCAACCCGGCATGCGACCCACGGACCACCATGCGATCCGACCGAGGCGCAAAGAACTCGACCGCCATCCGAGTCCTCGGGGGTCGGTGCTGGTGCACAAGGCATCCAAAGCCCTGCGGTGAGCATTACCGCAGGCGAGGTATCTCCTCGGCTCATCTCACGGCGGCCAGTGATAACAAACATGATGACAACGTGATAATGATCCAGCGCGCCGCCGCGGTATAGCAGCGCCTCATTAGCGCCGCCGGTATTGTGCGTCCCTTGTTCAATCAGCGAAAACTTCTGGGTTACTCGCTGTTCGTCAACGTCCTTTGCCGCGGCGTAGACTACAAAACGTGGCGCCATGCCGTGCTGGGGTTGTGCAACCCAGGCGGCCTGTGGATTGTTGTCAATGGCAGTATTCGGGCACATGAATGCCGGAGGTGTCTTGTAACGTTCCGTACGGGGACCGATGGACGCGTCGAGAACCGCGTCGGACCCCTGAGATGGGGAGGCGGAAGTGCCTCACGCGCAGATCGTTGTTTGCCCGGCTGCCCGAAGTAGCGCATCCGTATTGCCCCGTTCTTTGGTGCTGTTGCGTTGATGTTTTGACAGGCCAGGCAAGCTCAGGTTTCGAGGGTCCTTGCTGGGCGCGATGCGGTGCGTCATGTCGCACCACGGTACGGGCACTTTGGACGATCCATTTTCTCGATACCAGCGGTCGCTGCGGCCAGATTTCGGCTTTGCGGATGAAGGCAGCCCGTGACGGTGCTAAATCCGGACGTGAGAGGTGCTTGATGATCGAGGCACATCAGTTAACCAAGCGGTACGGGCAGAAGACGGCGGTCGACCGATTGGACTTCGTCGTCCAGCCTGGTGCCGTCACGGGTTTTCTGGGACCCAACGGCGCGGGCAAGTCAACCACGATGCGCATGATTGTCGGCTTGGACGCCCCGACCAGCGGCTCGGTCAGCGTCAACGGCCGCCGCTACGCTGCGCACTCGGCCCCCCTGCAGGAAGTTGGCGCGCTGCTGGAGGCAAAGTCGGTCCACCCGGGGCGCTCAGCGTTCGACCACTTGATGGCGTTGGCCTACACCCACGGCATCTCCCGTCGCCGAGTAAACAGGGTGATCGAACTGACCGGCCTGCAGTCCGTGGCGAACAAGCGTGCCGGGGCCTTCTCCCTGGGAATGGGTCAGCGTCTGGGCATCGCGGCGGCACTGCTGGCCGACCCCGCGACCATCATGCTCGACGAGCCGGTCAACGGACTAGACCCTGAAGGCGTGCTATGGATCCGTAACCTGCTCACCGGCCTTGCCGCCGAGGGCCGCACCGTTTTCGTGTCCTCGCACCTGATCAGCGAGATGGCGCTGGTCGCCGACCACCTCATCATCATCGGACGCGGACGCCTGCTCGCCGACACCACCGTCCAGGACCTGGTCCGCCAGGCCGGCGGCGACAGCGTGAAGGTAGCTACCGCCGACCCGGGCCGCCTGCGCGAGGTGCTCGCTGGACCCGGCGTGGAGATCTCTGGGCAGGCCGGCTCCGAGGAACTACAGGTAACCGGCATCTCCCCGCGCACGATTGGACTCGCGGCCGCCGAGCATGGCATCCCGTTATTCGAACTCACCGCCACGACCGTCTCCCTGGAGCAGGCCTTCATGGCGCTGACCCGGCACGCCGTCGAATACCACGGCTCCGCCACTGGGATCGAGATCGCCGGAAGGACGGCATGACTCCCAGCATTGCAATCCCCGCGGTCGCGAGTGCTTCGGCGAGGTCCCCCGCCAAGGCTGCCCGACCGGGCTACCGGCTCTCCGGCGGGCGGGTACTGCACTCGGAGTGGGCCAAGCTGTGGTCTTTGCGCTCTACTTGGATCACCCTCGGTTTGGCTGTCCTGTTCCTGGTGGCCTTCGGGCTTCTCGCCGCGGTGGAGTACAAGTCCAGGATCAGCTCCGGCCAGCACATCGACGCCGACTTCGCCACCGCCACGGCGGTCAGCCTGTCCCTGTTCGGCACGAACTTCGCTCAGCTTGCCCTGGGTGTGCTGGGCGTGCTGGTGACTGCAGGGGAGTACTCCACCGGGATGATCCGCTCTACCCTGATCGCGGTCCCGCGCCGCTTGCCGGTGCTGTGGTCCAAGTCAGCGGTGTTCGGCGTGGTCGCGCTGGTGGTGGCCACAGCCGGCGCGGTCATCACTTTCCTGTTAACCAGCGGCATCCTCGCAGGCACCCCAGGGGCACTGACGATGTGGAACCCCGGTGTGCTGCGCTGCCTGCTGGGCGCGGGTATTTACCTGGGCCTGGTCGGCGTGATCGGCACCGCCCTGGGTGTCCTCCTGCGTTCGGTAGCCGGTGGTATCTCGGTCCTTGTCGGCACGCTGATGCTGGTTCCGGGTCTGATCTCGTTGCTACCCAGCGCCTGGCACAACAACATCAGCCCGTACCTGCCCACCAACGCAGGGGAGTCAATGTTCGCGCTGCACCACGCCCCGCACACCCTGGCGCCCCCCGCCGGATTCGCGGTCTTGCTCGGCTGGACCGCCCTAATCCTGGGGGGCGCCGCCTACCGGCTGGTGTACACCGACGCCTAAGTCCGTCCCCCGCCCGTGGAGCGTCGTCCCGGACCCCTTCGAATCCACCCCCACCCCAACGAGTTGCAGCCGACGGGATGGTGGTGGGCCCGGTGATCACCGGCACGGTGTGGTCGCCTGAGCTGGCCACGGAGGCGGAGGGGCCGGTGATGGCCGACCGTATGGCGTGCGGGTGCCGCGGCAGCGCATTGTCAGTCGGACAAGTCGGCGATGACCGCGAAGTGGTCGGATGGCCACACGCCGTTTACCGGCGCATTGCCGCCTAGCCGGACGGTCCCGATCCGGCCCCGGTCGTGGTGCGGCAATCCCACCAACACATAGTCGATGCGGGAGTCGGGAATGATGCTGTGCTGCTGATATCCGTTGCGTCGGTCCCAGGTGAAGCCGGGATCGTCTGGTGGGGCATAGCGCCAAGCGTCCAGCAACACCAGGTCGGGGACCGCGGGGGCGGTGAGCAGGCCGCCGAGCAGGCGCAACTCGTCAGAGGTCGGTTCGGCGTTGAGATCCCCGGTCACGACCGGCGGATACGCGCAGTCACCGGCCTGCTCGGCGACGAACCCGGCCAGGGCACGGGCCTGCTCAAGCCGAATCGCCGAACCACCGGGCCGGTAGGTCAGGTGCGTGGTGACAAACGGCAGCACACCGGCGGGTGCCGCGACCCGGGCGCATACCGCCACCCGGCGCTCGGCCAGACCCCCGGTGGGCAGTTCCAATTCCTCGACGGCCACGATCGGCCACCTGGTCAGGACCGCGTTGCCGATCGCCACCCCGTCCTCCGGACGCGGCGGGTGCGCACACACCCAGCACCACCGCAGGTCCAGCCGCTCGGCCAGATCGGCGGCAAGGTTGCCGTCCGGTGCGTCCCACACCTCCTGCAAACCGCACACATCAGCGGCGGACTCAGCGATGACCGCGGCGATCGCGTCGCGGCGGCGGCGCCAGTCGCCGCCGCGACCCCACAGGTTCCACGTCAGTACCCACATCCACCTGCCACCTTCCCAGCCCTCGACACCGTCACGGTACGCAGCGCACAGCAAGACAACCGATCAGCCGCATATCCGCAACCGGCGACACCCCACACTCGCTGTCACCGAATAGGCCGAATAAGTAGCCGCAGTCTCTCGGGAACACCTCTATCCGCCCACCACCTCCGCTCGTCGATCAGTCGCATTGCCGCCTCTCGGCACCCGGTAGGCGCACCCGAATCCGCCCACGAGAGGCGGGACACCCGTGTGTACGTACCGGGAACGAGAATCTCCGTGGTGACCGGCGGATCCCGCTCCGAAGTTACGTACCACTACTGATTGCCACGTAGCGCTACCAGTAGGCACCGTAGGTACTACGCCGATCCGGCACTGCCCGCCGGCAGCGCCATCAGTACCCGGACTACCTTTCCTAGGGGATCCTATGTTGTCTGACGCAATGAGCTTTGCCGAACTCGAGAACCAATCCGCGGAGCTGCTACCAGCCCGCACCGTCCTGTCCGTGATGTCTGCCGGGACGGTGAACAACTCCCCCGGTGGCCAGACCCTTGATTACGCCAAGGGCGACCAGAACCTGTACGGCACCTGGTGGTACGCGTGGACGGGAGTGCTCGGCTTGCCTCACGGGGACAAGACTCCCCCCAACTAAAGCGTGCCCACGGCAAAGTTCGGCCGGCACGGCACCGAAGCGCTGTAGGAGAAACGCAAGGCCGCGATATGAGATCTGCCCCGATTCTGCGGGACATGGTGCACGGTCAAGTTCCCCGGTTGGTAGTATGAAGGCGACGGCCCACCCGGTTTCAGGGAGGCTCGGGTGGGCCCGTTGCCGCTGTTCAACGCCTCTGCGAGCGGCCCGAACCCGGCGCCAGCGTTGTCGACCAACGCGGGTAGTTCCGGCCCAGGACACCAGCACATGACCACCCCGACACCACGATCACTTTCATAAGTCAGCCAGCTGACAAATCCGCAACGTCATTCGCGTCACACGAGAAGGCTTTTAACCTTCTTGCTTTAACGTCCGGTTTGGCCCCTACTTGGGGTGTGCCTCAGGATGTCGAGTTCGTTTTGCCGTTTCCGTTGCGGATCAGCACGGACCTAGACCGTGCACGTCACCACAGCCTCCAGTGGGTTCAGCGGCTGGGTCTGGTGGCCGGTGGGGAGTCGTTGGCCTGGTTTTCGATGTGGGACATGCCGAAGCTGGCGGCGTTGGGCTTTCCCCATGCCACAGGCGAGGAACTTGATCTGTGTGCTGATGCCATGGCGTTCTTTTTTGTTTTCGACGACCAGTTCGACGGGCCGCTGGGACGTCATCCCGATCGGGTGGCCAGCATCTGCCAGGGATTTATCGACATCGTTCATGGTGCCCGGCCAGGAAGATCCGCTGGCCCCCTGCTCCGGGCATTCATCGACGTGTGGGATCGGTGCCAGGACGGCGCACCGCCAAGATGGCGGGCGCGTGCGGCGTGTGAATGGGAGTACTACTTCGCCGCCCATGCCCACGAATCGATCAACCGCAACCGTGGAACACCGGCTGGTATGCGGGAATATCTCCAGGTCAGGCGGGGCGTCGCCGCCACTGATCTGCCGATCTCACTCGGCGAGCGCGCGGCCACGATTGACATACCCCGTGCGGTGTTCCACAGTCCGCAACTGCGAATCATGCGCCAAACGGCCATCGATATCACGTTGATGTGCAACGACGTGTACTCGCTGGAGAAAGAAGAGGCCCGCGGGGACATGGACAACCTCATTCTCGTCATCGAACACGAGCAGAACCTGCCCCGCGCCAAAGCGGTAGCGCGCGCGCAGCGCAAGATCGCCCAGCGTTGTTCCCGGTTCCAGCGGCTGCGCGATCAGATCCCGAACGTGTGCGCCCAGCTGGGGCTCACCGCGCAGCAGCGGGCCATGGTGGACCAGTATGTCGAGGTCATGGCCACGTGGATACGTGGGTACCACGAGTGGGAAACCCAGACCTTACGGTATGCCCAAGCCGTCGACGTACTGCCCGCCACGGCCCCCGGCTACTTCGAAGAACTGCTCGCTTAACGATCGCCAGCAAGCGCAAAAAGGACCGCAGATGCCTGACGTCAATCCGGTGACCACCGCCCTGGTCACCGGCGCGGCCAGCGGAATCGGCCGGCACATCGCCGCCACCCTCGCCGGCCGCGGAGCCCAGGTCGCCGCCCTCGACATCAACGAAGACGGCCTCACCTCGCTGGCGAGGACACATCCGCACATCAGCACCCACGTGTGCGATGTGGCCGACGAGACCGCGGTACGCCACACGGTCAAGCTCGCACTGAACAACGGCGCCCCGCTCAAGGCCGTCGTGCACTGCGCAGGCGTCGCCCCCCTGGGCCGCATCCTCGACCAGCCGACACCCGACATCGAACGGGCGATGCGGGTCAACTACCTGGGCACCGTCCACCTTGCCAAGACCGCAGTCCCGGTCATGGCCGAACACCATCGGGGAACTTTCATCGCCATCGCCTCGATCGCTGGCTGGATCCCCCTGACGGGCATCGGCGCCTACAGCGCCTCCAAAGCCGCAGTCGTCTCCTTCTGCGAGGTCCTGGCTGCGGAATGCCGCTACAACGGAATCCGAGTCGTGTGCGTCTGCCCCGCAGCCGTCGAAACTCCCATGCTGCAAACGCTGCGCCGCACCCATCCCGAAACCATCAACGACAAACCGGGCATCTCCCCCGACGAGGTTCTGGCCGCCGCAGAATCCGCCTTGCGCAAGGGCCACCTGCTCGCCTTCCCCGGCCGAGGAACGACCACCCTGTGGCGCGCCCGTCGCCTCGCCCCCACCAAGCTGACCGGACTACTCGATGCCGTCGTGAAACGCCAAAACCACCCCATCCACTCAACGGGTGAACACGACCAAAGACAGCCTCGCTCTCACCGTCCTTAACCGGGATCCGTAACCCAAGATCCCGCAGCGCCAACGGCTACTTCCCAACCTTGCCTCACCCGGGGCTCTTCTCGTCTTACCTGCGAAGGACTCGACCCACGGTCTGATCAATACGACGATGGGTCGGCTGCCGGCGTGTACGCATAGGGATCGTTTCCGACGCTGCCGGATTGTCGGGTGTGGCGGTGTCGAATGGCACTGCGATCGAGATTTTTTCAGGTCGACGTGATCCGGCGCAGGTTTCGCAGGCCGAGCAGCGCGAGACCCGGCTTGACCAAAAGCCACTCTCCGAGGCGGTAATCCTGCGCTCGGACCACGCGGGCGGCGAGGTCGGGGCGCTGGCGCCACAGGTATGCGCGCGCCTTCTCGGCGTGCAGAGAATGAGAAACGATCTTGATGCGGTCCGCGTCCTCGATCAGCGGGATGACGTTCCTAACGTTCTCCCAGGTGCAGCGGCTGTCGGTTTCGACACACAGCTGGCCACGGTAGCAACGCCACAGCCAGACAGCAGGCACTTGTCGTGATCCTCTTCACGAGGAGCCACAGTAACCGGACCTCGATCCCGTCCACGGTCAGGCGGGACGGATGACGCCCCGGGTCGTCGCCAGCCGGGCTGAAGGGGTCACGACCGGGGCGGAGCGGCGACGGGCCTTCGTTGTCGACGGTTATGGAGACGCCGGGCTGGCTGCGAATCGGGCCTCCGGCCGTGTGCGCGCACCGAGCCGGCGTGCGCCCGGGCGACCGGGTCGCGCCAAACTTTGACCAGACTGGCCACCGTGGTGATCGCCAGGATCACGCCGATGCCGCCCAGCGATAGCAGCGTCGGGATCTCCGGCACTACGTCGGATAGCGTGTGCCCCCAGTGCAGCGTCAGTTTGACGCCGATGAAGGCGAGCACGACGGCGAGCCCGGCGGATAGGTAGACCAGCCGGTCGAGTAGCCCCTGCACCAGGAAGTACAACGCCCGCAGCCCGAGCAGCGCGAACGCGTTCGCGGCGAAGACCAAGTATGGCTCACTGGTTACCCCGAACACCGCCGGGATCGAGTCCAACGCGAACAGCAGGTCGGTGCTGCCGATCGCGATCAATACGACGAACAGGGGCGTGACCACCCGTCGCCCGTCCACCCGGGTGACCAGCCGTCCCTCGTCGTAGTCGGTGGTGGTCGGCAGCACCCGGCGCGTGGCGCGGACCAGCGGGTTGTCGTCAACGTCGGGATCCTCGTCGCGATGCCGGTACAGCTGGATCGCGGTCCAGATCAGTAGCAACCCGAACACCAGGAACATGAAGGAAAACAGCTCGAGCAGCGCCGCACCGGCCGCGATGAGAATCACCCGCATGATCAGGGCCATCATAATGCCGAAGGTCAGCGCCTTCTGCTGATACCGCTCGGGCACTGCGAAGGTCGTCATGATGATGACGAAGACGAACAGGTTATCGACCGACAAGCTCTTCTCGACCAGATAGCCGGCGAAGTACTGCATGCCAAACTCCCAGCCGGCGATCCAGGCGAGTATTAATCCGAAGGCCACCGCCACCGTGATGTAGAACACCGACCACGCCGTGGCCTCGCGGAATCCGACCGTGTGTGGCCGCAGCATTCCACATGCCAGGTCGACCGCGAGTAACCCGACGATCAACCCGATCGTGACGGCCCACGCCGTCACCGTGACCTCCATTGCTGACCTCCCGATCGAGAATGACACGGCTGGGGTCGCTAAGGTGTTGACGTAGCTCGGCTGCACGGCGAGCTACGAATACGGCCGCGGTGTGCGTCACCCGCATGATCGGTCGTCAGGCGGAGATCGGAAATTCTGACGCCAACCCGCTGAGCGATTGCGGAATCCTTAATTGCCTCCGCCTGC
>JAJPIR010000219.1 GCA_021324675.1 Actinomycetota bacterium | reverse complement strand
AGTCGGCAGGGAATGTGACCACGACGGGGCCTGACGGGGTGCGGTCTTCGTGGGTAATTCAGGAAAACCTGCGATCGGGCACCGACGCCTGGCGGATCACCGGATCCCCACCGGGCATGATCGATGGATTCGCGGACCGTACGTATGCCGCCGCGGGAGACACGGTGTCGCTGGCCGTGTCGACGGATGCGGCGCAGTTCCGGGTCGAGGCCTACCGGATGGGTTACTACCAGGGCCGTGGCGGGCGTTTGGTGTGGCATTCGGACGAGCTGCCCGGTGCGGTGCAGCCGCCGTGCCCGGTGACGGCCGGCATCAACATGGTGTCCTGCGAGAACTGGTCATCCAGCTTGCAGGTGGCGATCACGGCGGCATTCGTGCCGGGTGACTACCTGTTCAAGCTGGTCGGCAGCGGTGGGCAGGCCAGCTACGTGCCGTTGACGGTGTGGGATCCACACAGCTACGCCACCTACCTGGTCAAAAACGACGTGCTGACTTGGCAGGCGTGGAACCCTTACGGCGGCTATGACTACTACGTAGGCAAGGGTGCCTGCCCGTCGGGCGGGTATCCGCTGTGTTCACGGGCGCGAGTGGTGTCCTTCGACCGCCCCTACGCGTTCGACTACAACGGTGGCGCGGGCACCGGCGACTTCCTGACCCTGGAGCTGCCGCTGGTGCACTGGCTGGAGCAGCGTGGGCTGGACGTCAGCTATGTCACCGACCTGACGGTGATCCAGCACCCGGACACCGTCACCAGGCACAAGACGGTGCTGTCCCTGGGCCACGACGAATGCTGGTCGCTGCAGGAGCGCCAAGCAGCGGTGAGCGCGCATGCCGCAGGGGTGAACCTGGCGTTCTTCGGTGCCAGCGGGATGCTTCGGCACGTCCGGCTGGAACCTTCCGCGCTAGGTCCAGACCGGCAAGAGGTGGATTACCGCGACGCCGCGGAGGATCCACTCAACGGGGTCGGTGATCCATTACAGGTCACCGGCAACACCTGGGCGTCGCCACCAGCGAATTGGCCCGAGGACACCTTCGTCGGCGAGTCCTATAACGGATTTCTGGCGGCCCACGCTGCCCCGGGCGCGCTGCGCGTCACCGACGCCGCGGCGTGGATCTTCGCCGGCACCGGCCTGCGCGACGGTCAGTACGTTCCCGGTGTGATCGGTTCGGACGTCGATAGCCTCGACCCGCAGCTGGGGTTTCCATCAAACGTTGCTGTCTTTGCGCACTCACCGCTGGATGCGACCAAGGCGCAAGCCCGAACGCACCATGGCGGGGTGTTCTACTCCGACATGACGTACTACACCGATCCGGAAAGCCATGCCGGAGTGTGGGATTCCGGCACCAACGCGTGGATCCCGGACCTCAACCCCTGCGCCGCTGACCGCGCCTGTCCGGCCGAAGTGATCGGGCGTATCACCGGCAACCTTCTCCAGGCGCTCGGCAGCGGTCCTGCGGGTTTGACGCACCCGTCCGAGCCGAACTGGCAACTGATGTACCCGGGCACCGCACCGGCACCGCGCCCGCATGGCCCGTGACGGCCCGCTGATTCATGGACGAACAGCAATTCTGTCAAGTGGTAACAGGCGATCTGTCAAGTGGTAACAGGCGATCTGTCGAGTGGCAAACAGGCGATCTGTCGGGTGAATGAGGTTTAGCGAGCAGGCATCTGGGCAGCCTGGTGGGTCAGCCGTCGCGACAGGAGATGTAGAGATGACGATGAAGCGGCTCGTGAAGGCACCGGGGCTGGCCATGTACTCCGGCAAAGCAGTGCCGGACCAGCTCCCGCTGCTCACCCGTGGTTGGCACCGCGGTCCAGAGGACGGCGCGTGCGTGATGGAGTACGTCTCGGTGCTGGCAGGCAGCCGGTTCACCGACCACCCGCGGTGCACGCCGCCAGCGCTGGCGGCGCTGGCGCGGCTGGTCAACGACCGCATTGTCGACGACGGCGTGCGCAGCCAGCTGGCACTGCTCGCCCCGGACCTGATCGGAATCGAATCACAGCCGGGCACGACGCAGTGTGTCATCGCCAGCTGCTTGGTGGCCGCGGCAGCGCAGCAGCCGGTCATGCACCCGGCCATCCAGCGCCGGCTGGTCAGAACATGCGCGCGGATGCGCCGGTTAGAGCGCGGCGACCGGTGGACCCGCATCCGGCTGCGCTGCTGGGAGCTGCTCAACCCACCGAACGTCACGGTCAGTTCAGCGTTCCAGTGCGTGTTCGAGCAACTGCGTGGCCTCACCCAGCGCGAGCGTGACGTGCAGCTGGCGGAGTTGCTCCGCACCGCAGTGGCCGAGTGCCGCATGCTGGCCAGTTCGTGCACCGCCACGCCGGCACGCCGCGCTGACGCTCGAACCGGCTAAGCATCCCTTACCGGAGGTCGAACTCGGCAGACAACACAGGTGTGCGGCGGCGAACACCCGGGTAAGCGGCGGGCGTAGCGCAATGTTTCACGAGAAACAGGAGCACCCGGTATGGTTAAAGTCGCCGATTACGTCCTGCACCGCCTCACCGAGTGGGGCATCCACCGCATCTTCGGCTACCCCGGGGATGGCATCAACGGGTTTCTCGGCGCCCTCGATCGGGCCAAGGGTGATCCCGAGATCATCCAGCCGCGGCACGAGGAGATGGGCGCATTCATGGCCACCGCCCATGCCAAGTTCACCGGGAACATCGGCTGCTGCATGGCCACCTCCGGCGGTGGAGCGATCCACCTGCTCAACGGCCTGTACGACGCCAAGCTCGATCACCAGCCGGTGGTGGCCATCGTCGGGCAGCAGAAGCGGATCTCGCTCGGCGCGGCGTACCAGCAGGAGATCGACCCCGCCCTGCTGTTCCGGGATGTGTCGGAGTTCGTGGAGACCTGTATGCACCCGGCGCAGGCTCGCCAGCTCATCGACCGTGCCTGCAAGGTGGCGCTGTCCCGGCGTGGCGTGGCCACGATCATCTTCCCGGAAGACGTTCAGGAGGAGCAGGCGCAGCCGTCGCCCCCCCGGATGCACGGCGCGGTGTACACCAGCGTGGGGTACGTCAAGCCGCGGGTGCTCCCGCCGGACGCGGAGCTGCGCAAGGCCGCCGAGATCCTCAACGAGGGCCGGCGGGTCGCCATGCTCGTCGGGCAGGGTGCAGCGGAAGCGACCGACCAAGTCATCGAAGCCGCTGAGCTGCTGGGTGCGGGAGTGGCCAAAGCGCTGCTGGGGCGCCAGGTGCTACCGGATGACCTGCCGTACGTGACCGGACCGATCGGCTTGCTGGGCTCGACCGCCAGCTATGAGCTGATGATGGGCGCCGACACGCTTTTCATGATCGGCACCAGCTTTCCCTATGCCGAGTGGCTGCCCGAGGAAGATCAGTGCAAGGCCGTCGAGATCGACATCGACGGCGCGATGATCGGTGTGCGCTACCCCATCCAGGCCACCCTGATCGGTGACTCGAAAGAGACTCTCAAGAGCCTGATCCCCTTGCTCAAGCGCAAGGAGGACCGATCCTGGCGGGAGAAGATCGAAGGCGAGGTCCGCGAGTGGTGGCGGGTGCTCGACGACCGCGCCCACGAGCCGGCCGACCCGATCAACCCGGAGCTGGTCGCGCACGAGCTGTCGCCGCGGCTGCCTGACAAGGTCATCCTCACCGCCGACTCCGGATCCGGCACCAACTGGTGGGCGCGTCATCTCAAGCTGCGCCGCGGCATGCAGGCATCGCTGTCCGGCACGCTGGCCACGATGGGTCCCGGGACCCCGTATGCGATCAGCGCGAAGTTCTCCTACCCGCACCGCCCGGTGATCGCCTTTGTCGGTGACGGGGCGTTCCAGATGAACGGGATGGCGGAGCTGATCACCGTCAAGCGGTACTGGGAACGGTGGCAAAACCGCACGCTGGTGTTCTGCGTGTTCAACAACCAGGACCTCAACCAGGTCACCTGGGAGCAGCGGGCCGAATCCGGTGACCCGAAGTTCCCGGGCACGCAGTGGATCCCGGACGTGCCTTACGCCGAGTTCGCCAAGCTGCTGGGGTTGGCCGGCATCAAGGTTGACGACCCCAAGCAGGTGGGCGCCGCCTGGGATGAGGCGCTGGACGCGGACCGGCCGTGCGTGCTGGAAGTCGTCGTCGACCCGGAGATCCCGCCGATCCCGCCGCACATCAAAAAGGAGCTGGGCAAGAAGGCGGCCACCGCAATGCTCAAGGGTGATCCCGAGGAGATGGGGGTGATCACCAAGGGCGTCCGGCAGAAGATGCACGAGTTCACCGAATCGATCAAGACAAAGCTGCCGGGCGGTGACGACCGATGACTGCGACGAACCAAGGGCACCAGGTCACCGTGCCCGCCTATGCCGATCACCGGTTCCCGGCCGGCATGAGCGCCGTCGAGAAGACCAACGTCAAGGGACTGGAGCGGCACCTGCGCCGCCACATCTGCGGGGAGGTGCGCTTTGACGCCGGGTCGCTGGCGATGTACGCCAACGACGCGTCCAACTTCCGGCAGGTCCCCATCGGGGTGGTGGTGCCCCGCACGCTCGACGACGTGGTCGAGACCATGCGGGCCTGCTCGCGTTACCGGGCGCCGGTGCTGTCCCGTGGCGGCGGCACCAGCCTGTCCGGGGAGACGGTCAACAACGCTGTGGTCATCGATTTCTCGAAATACCTCACCGAGATCGGCGAGATCGACGCCGACCGCAAGCTGGTGACCGCGCAGACCGGGGTGATCAACGAGCAGCTCAACCGGGTCACCGGCAACCACGGGCTGGTCTTCGGGCCGGATCCGTCGTCGCATTCGCGGTGCACGATCGGCGGCAACGTCGGCAACAACTCCTGCGGCATCCACTCGGTGCAGGCCAAGCATTACGGGCCGGGGCCGCGGACCTCGGACAACACCCACGCTCTGGAGATCGTCACCTACGACGGGCAACGGTTCTGGGTAGGCGTTGACGAGGAAGGCCAGCTGGACGAGATCATCGCCGCCGGTGGCCGCAAAGGGGAGATCTACGCGGCGCTGCGGGACCTTCGGGACCGCTACGCCGACGACATCCGGGCGGGTTACCCAGCGGTGGACGTGCTACCCCGGCGGGTGTCCGGCTACAACCTCGACGAGCTGCTGCCCGAGAAGGGGTTCAACGTGGCCCGCGCCCTGGTCGGCACCGAGAGCACCTGCGCGATCGCCTTGCAGGCCACCTTGCTGCTGACCCCGGCGCTATTCCAGCGCACCACCGTGCTGGTGGCCTACCCCGATCTCGCGGAAGCCGCCAGCCACGTCACCGAGATCGATGCCTGGCAGCCGATCGGGTTGGAGGCGATCGACCACCTGCTGGTGCACGATCAGCAGCTCAGGTCGCTCAACGTCAAGGGGCTGCACGAGTTGCCCCGCCGCGACGACGCCGGCGCGTGGTTGATGGTGCAGTTCGGCGCCGACACCAAACAGGAGTCGGTCCAGCGCGCCGAGGACTTCATGGCGTGGCTGCACAAGGAAAAGGGCTACGACGCCGAACGCATGGTGATCTCCCTAAGCGTCCAGGAGGGCGGCAACAGCGAGGACCTGTGGGCCATCCGGGAAAGCGGGTTGGGTTCCACGGCGTTCCCACCCGACGGCGGCGACCACTGGCCAGGCTGGGAAGACTCGGCGGTGCCGCCGGACCGGGTCGGGGACTACGTACGCGACCTGCACAAGCTGTACGCCAGGCACGGGCTGCGCGGGGCGATGTACGGCCATCTCGGCGAGGGCTGCATCCATTCCCGGATCAGCTTCGACCTGCGCACCGCCGAGGGGTTGCGCACCTACCGGGCATTCCTGGAGCAGGCCGGTGACCTGGTCGCCTCCTACCGCGGGACGATGTCCGGTGAGCACGGTGACGGCCAGCAGCGCGCCGAGTTGCTGGTCAAGCAGTTCGGGCCGCGGCTGATGGCCGCGATGCGGGAGTTCAAGCTGATCTGGGACCCGGACTGGAAGATGAACCCGGGCAAGGTCATCGACGCCTACCGGTTCGACGACAACCTCAAGCTCGGCACCGACTACAACCCGTGGCACCCGGCGGTGAAGTTTGCCTACCCCCAGGACGGGGGCGACTTCGCGCACGCCACGCTGCGCTGCGTCGGGGTGGGCAAGTGCCGGGTGCCCGACGCCACCCAGACCATGTGCCCGAGCTACCAGGTGACCCGGGAGGAGAAGCACTCCACCCGCGGGCGGGCCCGGCTGCTGTTCGAGATGCTGCGCGGTGAGGTGATCACCGACGGGTGGCAGTCCCGGGAGGTCGCCGACGCACTCGATCTGTGCCTGGCCTGTAAGGGCTGCACCAGTGACTGCCCGGTCGATGTGGACATGCCGACCTACAAGTCGGAATTCCTGTACCACCACTACCGGTCCTGGCGGCGCTGGCGACCCCGCTGTGCCTACGCGTTCGGGTTCATCGACCAGGCCGCCCGGCTGGCGTCACAGATGCCGGAGCTGGTCAATGCGGTGACCCAGACCCCGGGGCTGTCGCGGCTGGCCAAGCTCGCGGCCGGGATCGACCGGCGCCGGGAACTGCCAACGTTCGCGCCGCTCACCCTCCAGCAGTGGTTCCGCCGGCGGGACGGCACGGTGAATCCGAACGGTCCCCGGGTGGTGCTGTTCCCGGACACCTTCAACAACCACCTGCACACCGACGTCGGGGTGGCCTGCGTGGAAGCCCTCGAGGCGGCCGGCTGGCAGGTCATGATGCCGTCGCGGCACCTCTGTTGCGGGCGGCCACTATATGACTACGGCTTCCTCGACACCGCCGAACGCTACCTGCGCCATGTGCTGGACACGCTGCGCTGCGAGATCCGGGCCGGCACCCCGATAGTCGGCATGGAGCCCAGCTGCCTGGCGGTGTTCAAAGACGAGCTGGGCAAGCTGCTGCCGCACGACGACGACGCCCAGCGGCTGGCGCGCAACGCCTACCACTTCGCGGAGTTCTTCACCACCTTCGACATCTCCCCACCCCGCCTCGATGGGGAGGTGCTGCTGTGGGGGCACTGCCACCAGCGCGCCACCGGCGGGATCGACCCGGACCGCAAACTGCTGGAGCAGATGGGCGTGTCGGTCCACCCGCTCACGGGCGGCTGCTGCGGTCTGGCTGGATCCTGGGGGTTCGAAAACGGCAAGTACCACATCTCACTGGACTGCGGCGAGCAGGCGCTCCTGCCGGCCGTGCGCTCCGCCGACCCCGCGACGCTGATCGTGGCCGACGGGTTTTCCTGCAAGACGCAGATCGCGCAGGCGCAGGCCGGCCGGCGCGCCCTGCACGTCGCTCAAGTGATGAAGCTGGCCCGTGACCACTGCAGTGACGTCAGGACAGACGGCAGCAGCCCTCCGGAACGAGCCCACGAGCGAGCGCTTGACGGCCTGCGCCCGCCGGCCGGCGCGGTCCGCCGCGCAGCCCGGATCGGGATCCCGGTAGCTGCTGCTGCCGGCACCGCCGCACTCGTCACGCGGTGGCTCACCCGCCGCTGAGCCCAGGCCGGCGCCAACCACGGACAGTGCCGTTGGCGGTCCGATCGAGCGGGGCGCATGTTCCGGGTCTGCTATGCCGCGGCCGCTTGCCGCCCGCGCCACCACGGTGGTCTGAGCATCAGCGCACCATGCTGCCCGCGTGACCGCCAGTTGCGATAAAGCGATAACCCCAACGTGATGGCACTAACTGACAGTCCGGACACTCTCACCGTCCATCCTGCAGCCGTTGCTCGCCCAGCTCGCCGGGCAGCCGCCCCGTGGCAGTCACGTGGCGCGCTACCTCCAGCAGGTCACGGTGCAGCCGCTGGCTGGCGCTGTGTAATCGCGCAAGCGCCTCGTCGGCACCGAATTTCCCCGCCGCCATCAAAATCCCGCTCGCGACGCCGATCTCTCGCTGCACCGTGGCCGCGCGACGAGGGTCGACCTCGTCGCCAAGCGCCTGAGTAATCAGGGCCAGCGAACAGTAGGCGGCGAAGATAGCTCCCATGGCCGCCGCGACATCGTCAAAGGCGTGTGGCCAAGTCGAGTAGAAACTCAGTACGGCTCCCCGGCGCCGCCCCAAATACAGCCGATAGCTGATCATGCTGCGGATACCGCATATCTCGACCGCCTTCCTGCCAAACTGTGGCCACCGGGGATCATCGGCCAGGTCGTCAGCCTTGAGGTAATCATCGACAACCAGCACATCCAATGCGGGGCCGTCCCCGACGTCGAACTGGATGGCGTTGACGTGGTCAGGTACCGCATCAGTACTGGCCAGCGTCCGCGGTTTGCCGTCTTCGACGACAATCACGCCCGCGTGCTCACAACGGGGCATGAGCCCGGCGGCGATGTCCACGATGCCCTGGGCCGTCAGTTTGGCCTCTCCGCCATTCAGCAGCACCCGGACCAGTTCCTGAAATGCAGCGGCCAGCTCCTCCAACCCGCGGCCAAGTTCGGCACCCTCATCAGCCTCCACCTGTCACCCCCACTTCGGCAGTTCGATAGAGCCTTACCACCGAGAATGCGGACGCTACCTGCGGTCGGCGGCGGGCGCCCGATCGGCTTCGCCGGGCTGGCGCGCCTTGCGTTCCTGACGTTGCTGGCGGCGCACGACCGGCGACGTGTCCAGCAGCACGATGCCGGCTACCAACGCGACGATGCCGGCGGCGGCGCCGGCCAACCCCAACGCCGCGGTGCGGACGTGCTCGCCGAACAGCCCGACACCTAGCCCGATCGATACCATCGGCAACACCGCGTCCATCACCGGCATGCTTGCCGCCAGGGGGCCCGCCTGGTAGGCGTTTTGCACCAGGAACATCCCGGTGAAGCTGGCGACGATCAGCGCGTAGGGCTGCCAGGTGATGAACGTATGCCCGACGCTGCGCCGCAACTCCGCGATCGTGGCGTCATACAGCGCCGACTGCAGCGCCATGACCGTGGCCCCGCTCAGCGCGAACAGGCTGGCCCGGGCAGGTCCTGAGATCGCCTTGCCGATGAGCACCCCGGCGGCGGCGATCAGCACTACCGTGACCAACGCCCAGATCCAGGACGAGAACGGCTGGATCGGGTTACCGCGGTGCGGATCTGCCGCCACGATCCCGACGACAAGTCCACCGGTCACGCTGAGGAGCCCAGCCCACTCCCGCCACCGCAGCTTGACGTGATGGCGGCGCGCCGAGATGGGCACCGCGAACAGCAGCTCGGAGACCACCAGTGGCTGCACCAGCGTCAGCGGGCCGGTGGCCAGCGCCACTGCCTGGAAACCATAAGACGCCACCGCGGCGCCGATGCCGGCCAGCCACATCCGGTTGCGCACCAGGCCTGCCATGAGCTGCAGCGAGAACTGCCTGTCCGGGGGCTCCTTGCTGGCGGCCTCCTGCTGCAGCAGCCCGGTCGCGGCCAAGCAGATACCAGCCACCAGCGCGGCGCCCGCGGAGATCAATGTATTACCTACCCCGGACACCGCGTCACCCGTCGGTCCCCGGGCTCGAAGCGCATGCCAGCGCATTCGCCCGGGCCCGCAACCGCTGCGCGTGCTCGTCGATGGTCCGCTCCCGGTCCCGTAATGCCTGCGCGGACGCGGCACACTCGCGGCGCTGGTCCACCGGCAAGGCCCGCAGCCGTTGCTCCTCGGCGTCGCGATGCCGCCGGATGTCGTCTTGCAGCTGGCCTAGCCGCTGGATGCGGTCATTGATCCGGCGCAGCTCCCGGCGCAAGCGCAGGCTGCCGCCGCGGGCGTGAGCAGATCGCCGGGCAGCCCGGTCGGCCCGGCGCAGCTCCCGAGCCAGCTGCTGCTCGATGTGCCAGGCGAGCCCGATGTCCTGCCGGCGGGCCAACCGGTCAAGCTGGCCGGTGACGATAGGTGAGGTTGTCAGCAGGCAGATACCGACGATCATGACGAGCAGGCTCATCGCGGTGGCGGTGACAGCGGCGGTACCCAGGGCGAGGGTCCCGCCGAGGAGCAGCACCCCCGACGCGACGCCGGCGACGAGCTCGGTGGTCACCACCGCCGGGTATGACGCGGGCAGTGGTGCCACCTCGAAGGCGCTTTGCACCAGGAGCATGCCCACCACCGCGGTGATGGCGCAGGCGTAGCCCTCCCACGTCATCAGCAGCTCGACGGGGCCCCGGGTGGACAGCACGTGCAGCGCGCGCTGGGTCAGCGACGCCTGCAGCGCGAACAGCACGCCAGAAGCGGTTCCGAGAAGCACCGCCTGTCGGGTGGGGTTGGGCCTGCGCGCGATGGCGGCCAGCACGGCCGCGACCGCGACCGCAAAACCGCCAGCCACCACCCAATTCAGATCCGGGGCCATGCCCGAACCTTTGTTCGGCCTGGCAGCGTAGATGAAGCCGACCAGGCCAGCGGTGATCGCCAGTGAGCCCAGCAGGTCCCGCGCGGGCACCCGGTGCTGCCCCCAGGCCGCGGCCAGCACCAGGGCGAACAGCAGCCGCACCACGAACACCGCTTCCACCAGCGCCAGGCTGCTGTACCGCAGCGCGGCCGCGAACAGCACATTGCCCACCGTCGAGCCGGCCACTCCGGCTAGCCACTGCGGCCGGTGCACCAACCACACCAGCAGACGCGGCGAAAGGTTGTGCTCCGGCGGCGCGTGTGCCGCCGAACGCTGCTGAATGACCTCACCGATCGCTACGAACAGGGCTGCTACCAGGGTCAGCGGGTACACCAACAGCCTGCCCACCTCCGCACCCGTCGAGACCCTGCGCTACCCAATGACCTTCCCATGCCGGGTGGAGTCAAACGTCACCGCTCCCGCTCGCGCCTCATTTGGTCGCAGTCTGGATGCAGACTGCTGTTTTTCGGCCCCGCATAACCGCAGTCTGCATCCAGACTGCGGCTGGGGAGGGTGCGGTTGCAGGGGCGTTAGGGCCAGGGATTTTGGGGCATTCCGCGGGTGGGCACAGGAATGACCGGTGGGGGTTGGACGTGGGGACGGTTAACGGGGCGGGACGGGTGCTCATCGTCACCGCGGCGATGGGCAGCGGCCATCTCGAGGTGAGCCGCGAGGTGGCACGGCGGCTGCGCGACAGCGGTCATCAGGTACAGATTGCGGACCTCACCGAGCTCATGCCCGCACCCGCCGGTCGCTGGCTTCGCGGAATGTATCCCTGGCTGGTCAACCGGACACCGTGGCTTTACGACCGGGTTTACCGCCACTTCTTCCTGGCCCGGCAGTCCGCCGGCGGGCGAGTGGGGATCCCGGTTCGGCTGGCGCTAGCCGGGCTGCGTCGCCGCGTTGCCCGCTACCAGCCTGACGTCGCGGTGGCGACCTACCATCTCGCTGCGCTGGCACTGGGCCAGTTGCGCGCCCAAGGTGCGCTGAGCTGCCCAGCCGTCACGTTCATCACCACCTTTTCGGTGCACGAGCTGTGGCTACATCCCAGCACCGACGCGTACCTGTGTATCTCCGAGGACGCCGCGCGGCAGGTGCGCCGCCGGGTCGGTGGCCCGGTCGAGGTATGCGGACCGGTGGTCCGGAGCGCGTTCACCGACCACGTGGCAGCACAGCGGGCGACCGTGCGCCGGAGGTTGGGCATCACCGGGAACCAGCGCGCGGCGCTGGTGGTCGGTGGCTCGCTTGGCCTCGGGACAGTCCGGCAGGCCGTCGCTGCGGTCGCCCGCTGGCCCGGTTGGATCCCCGTGGTGGTCTGCGGGCGCAACCAGCAGCTGCGAGACGAGCTCACCGCCATCCCGGGCACCGTGGTGCTCGGTTGGGTATCCGATATGGCTGCCCTCATGGCCGCGGCGGACGTGCTGATCGAAAACGCCGGTGGGCTCACCGCCAAGGAGGCCTTGCGGGTGGGGCTGCCGGTAGTGACCTTCCGGCCCATCACCGGGCATGGCCGACACGATGCCGGCGCGCTGGCTGCGCTGGGCTTGACTGACCTGGTAGAAGACGAGTCCGCGCTGCGAGCGGCAGTGGCCAGGCTGACCGACGGCATCGCGCTGCGCGGCGAGCGCATCCAGCGCGGCCGGGACCTGTTCGCCGGCGACGCAGCTGGCATGGTGGCACGCTTCATGTCCCGCGATCCGGTGCGGCCTGTCAGCTGATTGGCGAATGTCACGATGAGGCACGACCAAGCACACAATATTCTGGGCCGGCTCATGGGGTTCAGCGCGCCAGACCCATGGCTGGGCAGGGCTCAGGTATTCACTCACATGCACAGAGGCGGGCATGCAGAATTGGATGTGGATTGTCGCCGGGCTCACCTCGGGAGGCTTGGCAGTGGGGGCGCCCGTCATCTTGATGGCAATAGCAGCCAACCCACTACCCGCTGATTAGGTGTCTGGCGCCAAACTTTTCTGTCGTGGCAGAATTTGGCGACGAGAATGCTTACTTTTGGACGGTACCCGTGCCATCCGGCGTGAGCGCAATCACTCCCCACCCGCCGCGCCCGGCGGTTTGCCGGCCAGGAGTGGTGGGTAGACGGCGCTTGTCCGTTCGACGATCTGCAAGTGCTGGGAGGTGCCATGCCCAAGGAGGCTCGGATCGGCCTGCTGCTGGGTGCGACGGCGTGCCTGGTGGCCGTCATGGTCGACTGGATTATCCAGGAACTGTAGAAGGGTCTCCGGCCCCAGGGAGGATTGTTGGGTTGGTACCGGACTTCCTCCCTGGGACAGTCGCACCTACCGGCCGGGACGGCGCCAGTTGATGGTCGGCCGCATAGCGGCTAGGTCGGCTCGATCCCGGTGCCGTTCGACCACGGCGAACAGCGAGTCGATCAAGGTGTCGCTGAGATAGTGCGGTTGCAGCCCGAGATCGATCAGCCCGGAGTGCTTCACGTTGTAGTAATGGCTTTCCTGCTCCACCCTCGGATTGTCCAAGTATTCAATCTCACTGGCGCCGGGATAGCACGCGGTAACCGTTTTGGCGATCTCCTCGATCGACATCGCCTCGGTCATCTGGTTGAAGACCCGGAACTCACCCGGCGCCGCAGGGTTTACACATGCCAGCCGGATACATTCCACCGTGTCCCGGATATCGATCAAACCACGGGTCTGCTGGCCGGAACCGTAAACGGTGAGCGGGTGATCCAGGACGGCCTGCACGATGAACCGGTTGAGCACGGTGCCGAAGATCGCGTCGTGGTCGAACCGGGTGGCCAGCCTCGGGTCCGCGCCGGTGGCCGCGATTTCATGGCCGTAGACGATGCCTTGGTTCAGGTCGGTAGCTCGCAAGCCCCAGGATCGGCAGGCGAATTCGATGTTATGGCTGTCGTGGACCTTGGACAGGTGATAGAACGATCCCGGCCGTTTCGGGTAGAGCACCCGATCGCGTCGCCCGTTGTGCTCGACGGTCAGCCAGCCTTCTTCGATATCAATATTCGGGGTTCCGTATTCGCCCATCGTGCCGAGCTTGACCAGATGGATATCACGATCGATCTCGGCGATCGCAAAGAGAAGATTCAGTGTACCGATAACATTGTTGCGCTGCGTATAAACCGCATGCGCCTGGTCGATCATGGAATACGGCGCGGAGCGCTGCTCGGCAAAGTGCACCACCGCATGCGGGCGAAAGCCGCTGATAAGTTCCCGGGTGAATGCCGCGTCGGTGATGTCACCACAGAAGATGTCGATCTGCCGGCCGGACAGCTCCGCCCAGGCACCCACCCGGATGTGCAGCGGGTATATCGGAACCAAGCTTTCGACGCCCAACTCCTGATCATAGTTACGCCGAGCGAAGTTGTCCGCTATGCCGACAGTGTGCCCGCAATCGGACAAATGCACCGCAGTAGGCCAGCCGAGGTATCCATCCCCGCCCAAGACCAACACCCGCATAGTGGGAATCCCCTTTACTGCCCTGTTGGGTTGCCTTCAGAGAATGATGTGCCGGCCTACCCACATCGGCAGGGCCTAAACCACGCCACGCTGCGCAGCCGTATGGATATACAGCTGCCGGCGATCTCGCGGGGCGAGTGCGACGTGCCGCGGCTGAGGCAATTCATAACGAACCGGTCGAGAATGATCCGCCAGCTGGCGTTGAGCATTGTAGGTTCGATGAAATTTCCATAGCATGCGGACGAAGTTGGTCTGACCGTGCCGCAGGTGGCGCCCAACGATTCGCGCGGTTTTGGCCAGCGCCGCCACTCCCAGATGCTTGCGGTTGATCACCGCTTGGGTTTTGACCAGCTCACGGTAGAACTCCGCAAGCGGCAGTTTCGTGGGCAGCACCGCGTGCTGGATATCGAAGAGCCGGTAATCCAAGCTGGTGAGCTTGCGCGATTCGGTGTACCAGATCTCGGTTCCCGGGTACGGCGTCATCACCGACAGGTGCACGATCTCGGGAACCTCCAGCGCCCACCGGCGCACCAGGCGGAAACGCTCGGTGTCCCACTGCGGGTCCACGATGAGGTTGATCGCGACCGCCACGCCGAGGCGGCGCGCGACCTCCAGTGCCCGGAAGTTGTCATCGGGGCTGACCCGCTTGCGCAACAGCTCCAGCCCTTCGGCGTCGAGGGCCTCCATGCCCAGGAACATGTACGCCAGGCCGAGGCGGCGCCAGCGCTGGAACACTTCCTGGTTGCGCAGCAGCACATCGGCCCGCGTCTCCAGGTAGTACTGCTTGCGGATGTTGCGGCGCTCCAGTTCGGCAGCGATCGCGTCGCCGTGCTCGGGCCGGATGAACGCGACGTCATCGACGATGAACACGCCGGGTTCCGGCACCCGGGCCAGGTCGTCGGCGGCCGCCTCAGGTGAGGCGCGCCGGTAGCTGCGGCCGTAGAAGGTCCACGCCGAGCAGAACGAGCAGTCCCACGGGCAGCCTCGGGCGAACTCCACCGACGCTGCGGGGTCGAGCACCCCGATGAAGTACTGACGGCGGCGGCGCAGCAGATCCCTGGCTGGTAGCGGTGCGTCGATGCTGGCCAGCATGCCCGGCGCACCGGGCCCGGTGCCGGTCACTGTGACGGCCCCGGGCACCTCGTGCGCCGCGCGATCGGGCAGTGCCGCCAGCAGCAGCGGGGCGGCGACCTCCCCCTCCCCGCGCAGCACCGCGTCGATCGCCCCGCCGGCCTGCGCCAAGACGTGCTGCGCGATGAACGACACCGAATGGCCGCCGACGAACACGTACGGCGCGGGCCGCAACCGCTTCATCCGGTGCGCGAGATCGATCACTTCCGGCACGTTGGCCAGGTAGTTCAGGCTGAAACCGACGGTATCGGGCCGGAACCGGGCTACCTCGCGATCCAGCTCGCCGACGGTGTGGGTCTGCAGATCGATGATGCGGACCTGGTGCCCGGCGTCCCGGACAGCTCCGGCTACCCGCTCCAACCCCAGCGGCTCCAGCCGCAGGAACAGCTCCGAGTACATCAAGGCACTCGGGTGCACCAGCAGAACTCGCATTGCCCTCACCTACGCGCTGAGCAGCCCGCGCCGATCAGCGGGCGTCGCTGCCTGGGCTATCCCGCAGACGTCCAGACCATGCACGCGGAGCAGCTCATTGCGCGCCGCGTGCGGCAGGAACTCGGCTCCGAGGCTGATGGAGCGCAGGGCAACGCACGATCCGCTGGCGCGTACGGCCCGGGAGAAGGCGTCGCCGAAACCGCCGGCACCAGCGTTTTCCTCAAGGGTGAGCACGAGCTGGTAGCCGTGAGCGGCCCGGACCAGCGCCGGGTCCACCGGCAGCAGCCATCCCGGGTCCACCACGGTGACGTCCTGGCCGCGCAGCGCGAGTTCACCGGCGGCGGTCACCGCCGAGCGGGCACAGGCGCCCGCGGCCACGATGAGCACGCCGCCGCAGCCGTTGCGGACCAGCACGTCGGCCGCGCCGATCCGGCCTAGCGCCGGCAGATCGGGGCCCACCGCGCCCTTCGGGAACCGCACCGCGGCCGGGCCCGGATGGGCGATGGCCTCGCGCAGCTGGGCGCGCAGCCGCGCCGCATCACGCGGCGCGGCCACCCGCATCCCCGGCACCACACCAAGCAACGACAGATCCCACATCCCGTTGTGCGATGGCCCGTCGTTGCCGGTAACGCCGGCACGGTCCAGCACGAACGTGACCGGCAGCGCATGCAGCGCCACGTCCATCAGGACCTGGTCGAAGGCCCGGTTGAGGAACGTCGCGTAGACGCACACCACCGGGTGCAGGCCGCCCATGGCCAGTCCCGCAGCGGTGGTGACCGCGTGCTGTTCGGCGATCCCGACGTCGAATACCCGGTCGGGAAACCGGGTGGCGAAGCGGTGCAGGCCGGTGGGGTGCAGCATTGCCGCGGTGAGCGCGACGACGTCGGGGCGCTCGCTGGCGATGGTGACCAGCTCGTCGCCCAGTACCGCGGTCCAGGAGGGAGCGCTTCCCAGGGATGGCTGTGACGATGGTGGGGATACCGAATGCAGGCAGTCCACTTCGTCGGTCTCGGCGGCGGTGCATCCCTTGCCTTTGACGGTGACGCAGTGCACCACGGCTGCCCGTCCGAGCGAGCGGGCCTGGCGCAGCGCGGCCTCCACCGCAGCGATGTCGTGGCCGTCGACCGGGCCGAGGTAGGCCAGCCCGAACAGCTCGAATACCGAACCTGGCGCGGCACCGCAGCGCAACGCGTTCAGATGGCCGGCCAATGAGCCAACCGTGGGGGAATAGGAGCGCCCGTTGTCGTTGAGCACCACGATCAGCGGTCGCTGCGGTGCGTTGCCGATGTTGTTCAGTGCCTCCCAGCACATCCCGCCGGTCAGGGCACCGTCGCCGACCACGGCGACCACCGCGCGCCCTGGTTCGCCCCGCACAGCGAATGCCCTGGTCAGGCCGTCGGCGTAGGACAGCGCCGTCGAGGCATGCGAGTTCTCGACCAGATCGTGGACGCTCTCCGCGCGGCTGGGATAGCCCGACAGGCCCCCGGCGCTGCGCAGCTGGTCGAAGCCGTCACGGCGTCCGGTGAGGAGTTTATGCACGTAGGCCTGGTGGCCGGTGTCCCACACGATCGCGTCCCGCGGGGAGTCGAACACGCGGTGCAGCGCGATGGTCAGCTCCACAACCCCGAGATTGGGCCCGAAGTGCCCCCCGGTGCGCGGCACGGACTCGATCAGCAGCTGCCGGATCTCGCCGGCTAGCGCGTCCAGCGCGGTGGCCGGCAACTCCCGCAGCTGCTCCGGTCCCGTCAACTGCTCTAACACCGCACTCACCCGACCGCAGTCTGGATGCAGAGTGCGGGTTTTTCAGGCTCCAAAACAGCAGTCTGCATCCAGACTGCGGTACGAGACATGTCCTCACCCGCCGGTCGCGGCGCGGAGGGATTCACGCAGGGAGCCCATGGTGGCGACGACCGCGGTGGGTTCGTAGCCGCAGTGCGCCATGCAGTTGGCACACCGGGGATCCCGGCCGCGGCCGAACGCCGACCAGTCGGTGTCTTCCAGCAACTCGGCATAGCTGGCTGCGTAGGAATCATCGAGTAGGTAGCAGGGCCGCTGCCAGCCCAGCAGCGAGTACGACGGGATGCCCCATGCGGTGCAGGCCAGCTCCCGCTTGCCTTCCAGGAAGTCCAGGAAGACCGGGGAGTGGTTGAGCCGCCAGCGCTTGCGCCGCCCCTCGCCGAATGCCTTGGCGAACAGCTCCCGGGTCTGCTGCACGCCCAGCCAGTGATCCTGGTCAGGCGCCTTCTCGTAGGCGTAGGCCGGGGAGATCTGCATGTTGTCCACGCCGAGCTCGTCGTT
>JAJPIR010000148.1 GCA_021324675.1 Actinomycetota bacterium | reverse complement strand
TGTTCCTGTTCGCAGGCGCTTTCCGCCGAGGAGCTGCAGCGCGTGCTGCTGCGCGAGTCGCGCGCGCTCGGCCGCCGGCTGTCGATCCTGGAACAAGGCGGGCAGGGACCGGACCACCCGGTGCATCCCGCGATTCCCGAGACGCGCTATCTCAAAGCGTACTTCTGCGCTGTCATCGAGTAGTTGCGGAGGGAAACATCCCGCTCATCGCGGTGGCTCGGCTGGCCTGATCTGTTCCGCCTCCACAAACAGCCGACGACTTGATTGCCGCCGCCGAAGTCGACTACGTGTGGCCGATGAAATCGGCCAGTTGCAGCTGTCTTCGGTTCCGGTCTACTTTACCGTCGCGCCGACGCAAACAGGGAGAACGACGCCATCGGCTAGGGGTTGAAACTCGGGGGAGGGGGCAAATGTCAGGAACGTCGAGTCTACGGGCAAATGACGGTTGTTTGACCTGGGCCACGCTGGTTCGCGGAACATACTGCCTTGCGCTAGGCTTGCTCGCGCTGGCATCGGCGTATCCCGCGTGGGCCACGACGGCTCCCTACGGCACCCTGCCGGGCCGATTCGCAGTAGGCGGCAACGGCGGCGCCGCCTACTCGATCCCGCTCGATCTGCCGCCCGGCATCGCAGGCGTCGCGCCCAAGCTCAGCATCCAATATTCCAGCAGTGCGCCGGACACCTTCATGGGGCCTGGGTTCACGCTCGGCGGGCTGTCCCAGATCGCGCTGCCCGAAGACCATCGCCGACGACGGCGTCGCGCAGGGCGTGAACGGCACCTCAGACGATTTTTGCCTGGACGGACAGAAGCTTGTGGCCGCCGGCGACGGGACCTACCGCACGTTGATCGAAACGTTCCAGAGGGTCACGCCCAGCGACGGCACCAACAACCCCGACCATTTCACGGTGCGGACCAAGTCGGGCCTGACCCTGACTTACGGCGGGGTATCGAATGGGGCGACTTACTCCGAGTTTGGCAAATCCACTATCCACCTTTGGCTGCTCCAGGAAGTGCAGGACACCGCTGGCAACTACATGGTGTTCAGTTACACGACGCAGCCTAGCACTTCCGACAGTGTGTGCACCGTGGAGCCTTTCGCCTATTACCCGGATACGATCAAGTACACCGGAAATGTAGCAGGCGGCGTCAGTCCGTTCGTGACCGTCAAGTTCAACTACCAGACGCGTGGAGCTCAGTTTAATACCTGCTCCAACGTTGTTATTCCCCGCGGATCCTCAGGTGGCGCCTTCTTCGAGTGGGACGCGCTTTTATCGAGCATCACGGTGTCCGCCGGAGGCTCCCAAGTCAGAAGCTGGGCGCTCTCCTATGGCGCGACGCAACCCTGGAGCGGCAGCTTTTACCGGCGGTCCATTCTGCAGTCGGTCCAGGAGGCCGGCTCTGATGGGGTTTCCTTGCCGCCGACCAAATTTTCCCTGACGAATGTCAATGCCGGTACGTCGGGCAATAACAATAATCTGTACACCACGTCAGTAACGACCACTTCTACCCACGATTTCTTCCCGGCGAACCTGTACAACAACGGCCATACCCAGATCATTTCAGTCAACGCTGGCGGCGGTGGTGCCGACGTTTCCATATTCGACCCGCACAGCGGGACCGCGACGGCCCCGACTCAATGGAGTATCCCTGCCGGCGACGCCGAGCCCATGGTGGGCGATTTCGATGGCGATGGTTATTCCGATTTGGCCATTGTCACGGACAACAACGGCTGCGGTTTCACCGTCACCTATGCGCTGGGCGACCGGAACGGCGGTTTGGGCAGCCTCAAGAAATTCTATGTCACACCCATGCAACAGCAGTTGTTATGCAGCCAGGGCACCAACATCATCACATCTGCGCAACCGGCGGCTGCTGCGACTTCACCACCCGTCATCAATTGCGCCAGCGTGAGCTGTTCGGCGCTGAACGTTGCGCCGCCGGTTCCAGCCTGCGCTAACGGCGTGTGTCCGAACTCGCTTGGATGGAACCTTCCACAAGCCATCGTTCCGAACGCAGGCGGTTGCAGTTCGCAACCCAAGGATTACCTGATCCATGTCTTCGTCGGCGATTTCGACGGCGACGGGCGGCAGGATTTGTTGCTCCAGTACACAGAGGTTCAGTACTGCATCTCCACGCCCCTGCAACGGGTGATTTTTTCCATCGGCGGCAGTTTCACGGCTGGAAACATTCAGTACAGCTCGCACGACTCGACCTGGACCATGCTGGTGGGCGACATCAACGGCGACGGCGTGAGCGACGTGGTGTGGGTCGGGCCGGCCCAGGGCAGCGGCAAGAACCAGTATCCGGTCGAAACCTGTCTGAACGACGGCCCTTGCGTCAGTCAGGGGACCCAGACGCTGAGCGTTTCCGGAGCTGTCTACTCCCCGGCGCTCGCCGACATGAACGGCGACGGCAGCCAGGACCTGGTGTTTTTCTCGGAGATCGAGGGTTCGACGTCCAACACCGCCGTTTGGGTGAACATTCTGTACTCGGACGGTTTGGGCAACTACGACGCACCGGTGCCCTTGCAGATTTCAGAGCCGCCGGCGTTTTTGCTGCCTACAAAAGATGCTTATACGCCAGTGATCGGCGATTTCGACGGGGATGGATTCAACGACCTCGGCTTCGTGAGCACTGGGACGAAAACCGCCACAACCGAAGTTTATGGTAACAACGGCGCAGGACAGTTCAGCATCAATGGCAATGCCGGAACTTCGCTGACCGCAAGCGCTAACGTCACTACCGCAGTGCCCGCGGACGTGAACGGCACCGGCCAGCTCGGTATAGTCGCCTTGGCGCCGAGCAGTACAACGCAGATGGGCGTGGCGACGTTCAAGGGGCCGGGGCTGCAGCGGCTGACGCAGGTCACCAACGGCTACGGTGCCACAATCGGCCTCACGTGGAAGGCATTGACGGACACCACTGTGTACGACGGGTCTCAGGACAACAACACCTCCGCGTTCCCCTACAGCCACGCGTCCGGCGACACGAGCGGCGCGCTGTGGGCTTTCCCCAACCATCCCTTCCACGAGGCGCTCTACGTGCTGTCTTCTCAGACCGCCTCTGGCGGCGGCACCTCGCGCACGGTCACCTACAAGTACGCTGGCGCCCGCGTCAACGTCCAGGGGCGGGGCTTCCTCGGCTTTGCCGAGACCACGGCAGCCGACAATGCCACGGGCATGACCTCGGCCACCGACATTCGCCAGGATTTTCCGTATACGGGCATGACCTCGCACACGCTGGCCAAGGTCACCAGTAGCGGGCTGGTCGCCGACGAGTCCTTCGCCACTTACAGCCTCGTCTCCACCAACACTCCGTCGAACTACCCCGTCGCTTCGGAAACCATCGACCAGCGGCACGAGATCGACGTGTCCGGCGATCCGATCGTCACCAGCGTCAAGACTGACAGCAGCTTCAACCAGTACGGCGAGCTGACGAGCAACACGGTCACGACCTACGCCGGCGACGTCACCGCCGGGGCCAAGTTCGTCACACACACCTCCAACACCTACAACAAGGACAACGTCTCCGCCTGGCTGCTGGGGCGCATGGACAGCACGACGGTGACGCGCACCAACCCGGACAACACCAGCGACACGCGCTACTCCACCTTCGACTACGACGCGACCACCGGTTTGCTGAAGATGGAGAAGATCTGGGGGCGGAGTTCCTCAGACACCACCCACTGGACGGAAACCGACTACGCCCGCGACACGTTCGGCAACATCAAGACCACCACCGTCTCCGGTTCCGGTATCGCGACGCGGGCGACCAACAACACTTATCCCCCGGGAGCGCCGTACTACGGCCGTTTCAGCACGTCGACCTGCAACCCGCTCAATCAGTGCATGGGGAGAAACTACGACGCCGCAGGTGACTTGCTGAGCCAAACCGATCCGAATGGTGTCGTCACCAATTTCAGCATCGACGGCTTCGGCCGCTCGACCGGCAGCAGCATCACCCAGACCGCCGCCGGCGGCCTGAACGTCAGCACCACGATCACCCGCGCGCTGTGCAGCGCGAGCGGCAACCTCTGCAACGCCGTTCCCAATGGTTATTTCTATGTCGAATCGAGCCAGTCCGACGGCAGCGGCTCGGTGGCGGTGTACGACACCGCCGAACGGGTGGTGCGCAAGGCCACGCTCAACGGCGACGGAGGATGGATCGAGACCCTGACTCAGTACGATGCGGCCAGCCGGCCAGTGAAGGTCAGCGCGCCGCACCGCGGGACCGACACCGTCTACTGGACCACCACCACCTACGACCCGCTCGGCCGGCCGACCCAGGTCCTCACCTACAGCGATCAGAACACCACCGAGACGATTCAGCACGCCTACGGGATCGACAGCAGCACCAACGACGCGAAGACCACGGTCACCGACGGGCGCGGCTTGAAGACGACCCAGCTCACCGACTCGATCGGCCGGCTCTATGAGAGCATCGACAATAACGGCAATGTCGTGTCCTACGGCTACGACCCGTTCGACAACTTGACGTCGATCACGGATCCCTCGGGGCACAAGACCACTGCCGTCTACGATAGCCGCGGCCACAAGACCCAGATGACCGACCCCGACATGGGCACCTGGACCTACGTGCCCGACGTGCTGGGCGAGATCACGCAGCAGACCGACGCCAAGGGCAACGTCATCAGCATGACCTACGACTTGCTCGGGCGCATGACTAGCCGCACCGAGGCTGAGGACACCACCACCTGGACTTATGACACGCTGTGGAAGGGCGCGCTTTATCAAGCCAAGGTCATGAGCGGGGCCACGCAGAAATACCTGCGCACGCTCTCCAATCCCACGCCTTTCGGGGCGATGAAGACCCAGGCCACGGTCATCGACGGCACCACCTACACTTTCACCTACGCCTACGACAACCAGGGCCGAGTTTCCCAGATCACCTATCCGCAGAACATCTCCGTCAAGCCGGCGTACAACGCCTACGGTGCCGAGTACCAGCTCACCGACGCGACCTCCGGCGCGATCTACTGGAAGGCCACCGCCTGGGACAACTGGGGCAAAGTGTCCGACGAGACCTACAAGAACACGGTGTCCACGGGCACCTATCGCGATCTCGCCGTGGGCCGGATCAGCGCCATCATCGGCGGCGTTGGCGCCGGCTCGGGTGTAATCGACCTCGCTTACCAGTGGGACGCCGACGGCAACACTGCGATGCGCGAGGACTACAACCAGAGCAATCGCATCGAGTACTTCTGTTACACCGACGGCCTCAACCGCTTGAACAGCGTCCAGACCCAGTCCTGCTCGGGGGGAACCGGCGGCCAGATTCTGGCGATCGGCTACAACGCCCTGGGCAACATCACCAGCAAGACCGGCATTGGCAGCTACACCTACACCGGCACTGGCCCGCACGCCGTCAGCACCGCCGGCAGTAACAGCTATACCTACGACGCCGACGGGAATCTGAGCCAGGTCAAGCTCAGCGGCAGCCCGATCCGCACCTACACCTGGTCCAGCTACAACCTGCCCACGGCGCTGACCAACAGCTCCACCGGGGCCGGCAGCATGTTCGAGTACGGCCCGGACCGCGAGAAGGTGCGCCAGACCAGCACCCAGAGCGGCAGTTCGACCACCATCGACTCCGTCGGCGGCGGTCTGTTCGAGGCGGTCAGCACCTCGGCGGGCATCAGTTACAACAACTACCTGGTCGCGCCCACGGGTGTGATCGGCCTCATCACCCAATCCTCCGGCAGCAGCGACGCCATTGCCTACTTCCACCACGACGCCTTAGGCTCGGTGGCGGTGGTGACCGACGCTGGCGGGGGCGTGGTCCAGAGGACCTGGTACGATGCTTTCGGTGTGCAGAGCGTGGTTTCCGGCAGTCTGCGGACGCCCTGGGGCTACACCGGGGCGCTGGAACTCTCCGACGTCGGCCTGGTGCACATGAACGGCCGGGTGTACGACCCGGTGATCGGGCGCTTTCTGTCGCCGGATCCCAACGTTCAGGCGCCAGGCAATTTACAAAGCCTCAATCGTTACAGCTACGTCTGGAACAACCCGCTGTCCTATACCGATCCCAGCGGCTACTTCCTCAGTGGTTTCTTCCACTGGTTGGGGCACCACTGGCAACCGTTTGCCGAAATCGCGGTCATGATCGCCTGCGACGCCTATTGCGGGCCGGTTCTGGGGTTGACGGCGGACGAATCCGCCATGGCCGGTGGCTTCGCCGCCGGGCTGATCGGCGGCAATGGTGATCTCCTTTCCGGGTTTGAGGGCGCGGACCTTGCCTTGTTCGACTACGCCATTGGGCAGAGCCTGGGCGATCCCGCGGTCAGCGGCGTGCTTGACGGGAGCCAAACCGAAGTGTACGTCGAGAAGGTCGTCGCGCACGGCATCGTGGGCGGCATGCAGGCGGGGTTTGCGGGCGACAAGATCGGGGCGGGATTCCTGGCTGGGGCTGCGCAATCCGCCGCAGCGCCCGGCATCGACGCCATCGGCAGCTCCGGAGGCTTGGGCATCGAGGCGGCGCGGATCACGGCCGTGGCGGTGATTGGTGGCACGGCTTCGGTGCTCGGCGGCGGGAAGTTTGCCAATGGGGCGGTCACGGCAGCGTTTGCGCAGGCGTTTAATGATGAGCTGTCGCGGCAACATGGATATGGCTCCGACGGCAAGCCCATAATCAATGAGCGGCCTCCCGGTGCGCCAGCGACACTGATAAAAGATGCAAACGGCGATTGGATTTGGGTCGCGACGGCTGATGCAGGAATGGCAGTGTTTTCCGCGCAGACCGGAAGCACGATTGGTGGGAACGAATGCAATCGATGTGAATTAATGGCAACAGCAGCTGGGCTAGCTTGGTTGGCCGCCGGATCTGACACGCTTGGTGTCTTCTCTTTGCTAGCTGGGGGCTACGATATTGCAAGCGTTTACTTTTCGGCTGGTTTCCTTTTCGATGCTATGTCTTTTGGACTTCACCCGACGCAGGAAGGGGCGATAGGCCTTGGCATGGATGTACTTCCTGGACCTACTGGATTTTTGCTGGGCAGGCCCGGAGAAGGTTTTGCTTCCTCGATGGGATGGCTGTGGACAGTAGGTTCCGCTGCCAATTCATCGTGTCAAATCCCTGAAAGATGTCAGTAGCTTTGGAAGGTGTATCGTGGAACCATTCGAAGCGCTCCTAGCCCAGCTCGCGGATACAGCGTTGGCCCTTTTGCCAGGCGCCCTCTTTGCACAGCGGCAGTTCATCGAAGGAACTATGGCCGCCCTAGTGTTTTTTGTTATTCGGCGCTGGAGCGGACAATTGATAAAATACTACAAAGAGTATCCGAATGCTCAGCGTTATGGCCTCGGATTATTTGTGATCTGGGCAATCGGCGGTCTCTTAGCTTCCATTAGCGATCCGATTAAGTTCTTCGCAATTCTCGTCAGTGGGGCAATCTCGTTTATAGCTATAGTTTTCTTTCGGCCAAAAATACAAAGCCATTCGAGCGGATCTAAAGACTAAACCTTAGGCCGATTGCACCACGAGCGATAGTGGCTCCGTGCCTGGCTGATTCCGGTGCGCAGCGCGGCATCGCCCTGATCACCGCGATTCTCGTCGTTGCGCTCGCCGCCATCGCTGCCACGGCCATGTACACCACCATGGCCATCGCGCAGCGCCGCACCGAACTGCTGGTCGAATCCGAGGCCGCCGAGTGGGTTGCGGACGGCGTCGAAACCTGGGTGCTCGGTGCGTTGCAGATCGATGCAGCCACCCACAGCGTCGATTCCCTGGCCGACGTCTGGGCCCAGCCGGTGATGAGCCTCCCGCTCGGAGACGAGAAAGGCAGCATCGGCAATGTCAGCGGCCGCATCGAGGATCTGCAGGGCCGCTTCAACCTCAACAACCTCGGCAGCATCAATCCCCAGGTGGAGATTGCCCGCTTTCGGCGCTTGCTCGAAAGCATCCCCGGCATCGACCCTCAGGCGGTGGACAGCTTGGGCCCGGTGATCCGCGACTGGATCGATTCGGACGAAGAACCGTACTCCGGACTGGGCGCGGAGAGCGACTATTACCTGTCCTTGAACCCGCCCTACCGTACGGCCAATCGGCTGATGCTCGGCATCAGCGAGCTGCTCCCGCTAAAAGGCATGACCCCGGCTCTTTACGACGTCCTGAACCCCTACGTTGCCGCGCTTCCGACAACTGCCGCCAGGATCAACCTCAACACGGCGCCCCTGCCAGTGCTGATGTCGCTTTCAGCCAAAGGCAGTCGCGCAGGGTTAGAGGCGTTCCTCCAGGACCGGGTTCAGCAACCCTTGCAAGCGGTCGAGGAAGCAATCAAGCGCGGGCTGTTTCCGGACGATCCGCAGGCGCTCTCGATCGCTGATGTGCGCAGCAGCTACTTCGGACTTGCCGCCACAGTCACGGTGGGGCGCACCACCGTTCATCTGCACAGTCTGATTTACCGTCCACCGGGCGGGACTGTGATACCGAGTGTCGTGATTCACAGCTTTGGCGGAGAGTAAGTCGAGACCGTGCTTCGCTCCTCCCGCTCATGCGGTTTAATCGTGTAATCTCCCGCAGCCACGATCGACACCCGCCATGCTCGTCCATCCCAACATCGATCCCATCGCGTTCCGCCTCGGCCCGCTCAAGGTGCACTGGTACGGGCTGATGTACCTGCTCGGGTTCTGGGGCTGCTGGTGGCTGGGCACGGTGCGCGCACGCTTCCCGCACGTGCACTGGCCGCGCGAGCGCGTCGGCGACGTGCTGTTCTACGTGGTGCTGGGCGTGATCCTCGGCGGGCGCATCGGCTACATCCTGTTCTACGCCTACGACCCGCAGGGTCACTGGCTGGAGTGGCAGGATCCGCTCACCGTGTTCCGCATCTGGGACGGCGGCATGTCTTTCCACGGCGGCCTGCTCGGCGTGATCGTGGCGATGATGCTCTTCGCCCGCCACCAGAAGCTCAGTTTCTGGAACGTGGCGGACTTCTGCGCCACGCTCGTTCCCTTCGGCCTGTTCACCGGCCGCATCGGCAATTTCATCAACGGCGAGCTGTGGGGCAAGCCCACGAGTCTGCCCTGGGGCATGGTGTTCCAGAGCGCGCCGGATCGCTTGCCGCGCCACCCCAGCCAGCTCTACGAGGCCGCGCTGGAGGGCCTGGTGCTGCTCGCGATCCTGTGGGGGTTCGGCCGCAGGCCGCGGCCGCCGGCGGCGTCGAGCGGCCTGTTCCTGCTGGGCTACGGCGTGTTCCGTTTCCTGATCGAGTTCGTGCGCGTGCCCGACGCGCAGCTCGGCTATCTGCACTTCGGCTGGATGACCCGCGGCCAGGAGTTGTGCCTGCCGATGATCGCTTTCGGCCTGCTGTTTTTGTGGATGGCGTATTCCGGA
>JAJPIR010000230.1 GCA_021324675.1 Actinomycetota bacterium | reverse complement strand
CCGGCCGGGCGCAGGTCGGGACGCGCTGAGCCCGCCTGACCTCCGGTCAGCTCGGCGTATCGGCAGCGCGGGTGGAACGGGCAGCCGGGCGGGACGTTGATCAGGCTCGGTGGGCTGCCGGGGATCGGGGCCAGTCGCTGCGCTCGTGCGCGGTCCCAGCGCGGCATCGAGCCGAGCAAGCCCCAGGTGTAGGGGTGTTGGGGCGCGGCGAACACGTCGCTCGCCGGCCCGTACTCGACGGCCCGGCCCGCGTACATCACCAGAACGTCGTCGGCGAGCTCAGCGACCACACCCAGATTGTGCGAGATCACCAAGACCGCAGCCGGCAGGTCGCGGATCAGATCCAGGATCTGCGCTTGCACCGTGACATCAAGCGCAGTCGTGGGCTCGTCAGCGATGAGCAACTGCGGGTTGCATGACAGCGCCATCGCGATCATGACCCGCTGCCGCATGCCGCCGGAGAACTGGTGCGGGTAATCCTTGACACGCGAGCGCGCCTGCGGGATCCCGACGCGATCCAGCAATTCCACCGCGCGCCGGTACGCAGCCTGCTTGCTGACGTCGTGGTGCACGCGGTACGCCTCGACGATCTGCTGGCCCACGGTGTAGTACGGGTACAGCGCCGACAGCGGATCTTGAAAGATCATCGCCATGCTGCGGCCGCGCAGCTTGCGCACCTGTTCGGTCTCAGCCGAGACCAGCTCGGTGCCGTTGAGCCAGATCTCCCCGGAGATGCGTGCGGTGCCCGGTGCGTGCAAACCCATGATCGCCAAGGCAGCCGCGCTCTTGCCGGAGCCTGACTCCCCGACAATGCCCAGTCGCCGGCCGCACCCCAGTTGCAGCGACAGCCCATCGACGGCTTTCACCACACCGTCCTCGGTCGGGAACTGCACCCGCAGGCCGCGCACGTCGAGCAACGGGCTCATCAATGCCGCACCCTTGGATCCACCACTGCGTAGAGCAGGTCCACAACCAGGTTGGCCACGATGATGAAGATGCTGCCGACCAGGACCACCCCGAGCACCTTCGGCAAGTCATTGTTGACTACCGCGTCGACCGAGTACTTGCCGATACCGGGCAGCGAGTACGTGCTCTCGGTGAGAATCGCGCCGCCGAGCAGCAACCCCAGATCCAGCCCGAAGATCGTCAGGATCGGGGTGAGTGCGGCCCGCAGCCCGTGCTTGAGCACCACGGTGTGCTCAGGCAGTCCTTTGGCGCGGGCGGTCCGGATGAAGTCCTCGCCCATGGTGTCGAGCATGCCGGCCCTGGTGAGCCGGGCGTAGGCGGCGGCGTAGAGGAACGCCAGCGTGATCCACGGCAACAGCAGGTCGTACGCCCAGCGCAGCGGGTTGTCATTGATGGGCGTATAGCTTCCTCCAGGCGCGGTGATGCCCAGCCAGTAGCTGAAGACGGACAGCGCGAGCAGCCCGGTGAAGAAGATCGGTAACGAAACGCCCGCCAGCGCAACGCCCATCGCGGCGCGATCGAAGACACTGCCCCGGCGCAACGCCGAGACGACTCCGGTCAACACCCCCGCGAGCAGCCAGATCAGCGCACCACCGGCCGCCAGCGACATCGTCACCGGCAGCCGATCGAGCAGGTCGGGTAGCACCGGGTTCTGGGTGAGGAAGGAGTATCCCAGGCACGGCGCCGGGCAGTGCACCGTGGTCGGGCCGGTGCTGTACTCCGCGCCGAGCACCAGACCTTTGACGAACCGGCCGTACTGCACCCACATCGGATCGGTGAACCCGAGATTGATCGCGATCTGGTGAATCACCTGTGGCGAGGCGGTCCGGCCGACGTAGCGGGAAGCGAGGTCATCCGGTGTGGCCCCGGCCAGCCGCGGCACCAGGAAGAACACCACGAACGTGGCCGCGGTGACGATCAGCAGCAGCAGCACTGCTGCGATCATCCGGCGCAGGATGTAGACGCCCACGGGCTATCGCCGCTCAGTGCCCAGCGCCAGGTAGTCATACATCTGGAAGCCGTCGCTGATGAACACGTTGGTCAGGTTCGGCGGCCGGTACAGCAGGCCCTTGGCCCACACCCCGGGCAGCGCGAAGGCATCCTCCATGACCCTGCGGTCGATGCTCACCCAGATCTGCTGACGCGCCACAGGATCGGTGGTCACCAGCGCCTGGTCCAGCATCTGGTCTGCCGCCGGGTCCCGCACCCCGAGGTTGGTGTTGCCTCCGGTGGAGCGGATCACCCGGCTGTCGACGAGTTGGGAAAGGAACCCGTAGCCGTCGGGCCAGTCCGCACCCCAGCCATAGACGATCAGACCGAGGTTGTTGGCCTTGGCAAAATCCGGCTTACCGGCATACAGGCGCAGGTAGTCGGCCAGCGGGTACGGCTTGATCTCCAGCTTGATCCCCGCCCGGGCCAGCGACTGCTGCAGCGCTTCGGCGGTGGCTTTCTCCTTGGGCCGCTCCGCGCGGTAGGAAATACCGGTGGTGAAACCGTTGGGTGCTCCGCACTGTGCCAGTTCGGTTTTAGCCATCGCGATGTCGCCCATGTGCTTGGGCGACGGGTACAGATCGAAGCGCTGCGCGCCCGGGATCACCGGTGGCAGCATGTTGGTGGCGATCTCGCCGCCCGTCGGACCACCGTAAGCCCGCTGGTAACCGGCCCGGTCCGCGGCGTACAGCACCGCCTTGCGGCAGTGGATGTTGTCCAGCGGTGCAACGTCTGCGTTTAGCGCGGTGAACCACAGCCGGGCGACGGATGCGGAATCAGTGTTGGCGCGCCGGCCTTGGTAGCCAAGGACGCGGCCCTGCGCTGATGGCCCGATGCCGGAGCCCTCAACCGAGACGTCGAGATCACCAGAGAGCAGGCGGTCGTCGATGTCGTCGGCGTTGACGTTCAGATCGACGGTGATCCGGTCAGGTAGCGGGCGGCGGTGAGGGTCGGTGGCCGGATCCCATTGCGGGTTGCGAACCATCGTGAACCGCTTGCCCAGCTCATTGGTTTGGAAGAGGTACGGACCGGTGGAGAAGACGTGCGCCCTGTACTTCGACCCGGTGTCCTTGGCCCGCGGCACCGGCATGGTGGCCGGGGTCTGCGCGAGGTAGTCGAAGCCGCTGAACGCCTTGCGCAGGTGAAACACGATTGTCCGGTCATCGGGGGTCTCGATCGCCTTCAGCCCCAGCTTGTCGGAGTCGGGGTCGGCGTACGGGCTGGTGTAACCCTGCAGGTCGAGTACGTCGTTGAAGTACGTCGGCCCGTTCGGGAACGTCGCTTTGTCCAGCGAACGTTCCACCGCGTACTTGACGTCCCTGCTGGTGACGGGCGTACCGTCTTCGAATTTCACCCCCGGGCGCAAGGTGTAGGTCCAGGTCTTGGCGTCCTCGCTGGGGTGTCCCAGCGACTCGGCGAGGTCGGGTACCAGCGTGGCGCCCAGCGCCCCCGGGGCCGGTTTGAACATCACCAGCGACCGCCCGTAGAGCCGGGCGAAGTTCCACGAGTAGGCGTAGTAGGTGTCGGCCGGGTCGAGGGAGTCCCAGTCACCGGAGTTGGCGTAGCGCAGGGTGCCGCCCCTGGCGTCAGAGGGGTTATGGATGCCGCCTGACGTGCCGCTATTGGCCCCGGCCGGGCCCGGGCCACCGCACCCGGCGAGCATGAATACGGTCAGCGCCGCCAGCGCAGCGGCTCGGCGATTGGTGCGCATCTCGTTGTCCATCCCTTCATCGCGAGCGCGGATCCAGCGCGTCGCGCAGGCCGTCGCCGAACAGGTTGAACGCCAGCACTGTCAGGAAGATCGCCAGCCCGGGGAAGAGCATGAAGTTCGGGGCGATCTGGAACCAGTGCGTGGCGTCGGACAGCATCCCGCCCCAGGTGGGCGTCGGCGGCCGCACGCCGACGCCGAGAAATGACAGTGCCGCCTCGAACAGGATGTTGGTCGGGATCAGCAGTGTTGAGTAGACCAGGATGGGTGCGGCCAGGTTGGGCAGCATCTCGGCGAACAGGATCCGTGGGCTGCCCGCGCCGAGGCTGCGCGCGGCATCGATGAATTCGCGCTCGCGCAGCGACAGCGCCTGTCCGCGGATGATCCGGCCGATGTAGGGCCAGTTGAAAAACCCGATGATGAATACCAGCAAGGCGATGCGCAGGGCGTCTCCGGTCAGCCCAAACGCTCTATCTGGCACCACCCCGGCCAGCGCGATCGCGAACAGCAGCAGGGGGAAGGCCAAGAACACGTCCATCGTCCGGCTGATCAGCGTGTCGACCCAGCCACCGAAGTACCCGGTGATCACGCCCAGCACCGTGCCGAGCAGCACCGACAGCAGGGTCGCCAGGAAGGCGATGAGCAGCGAGATCCGCGAGCCGTAGACCACCCGGCTGAACACGTCACGCCCGTTGACCGGTTCGGCGCCGAACAGGAAGTCCGGGCTGATACCGCCGAAGTGCCCTCGGGGAACCTGCAGGTCGGGGTCGACCTTGTCGTAATGGAATTCCAGCGGCGGGTGCCCGAGCACTGCGACGATGACCGGCGCGAAGATCGCCACCAGCATCAGGGTGACAACGGCGATCCCACCGCCTAGCGCCACCTTGTCCCGCTTGAGGCGCTCCCAGGCGATCTGCCACAGTGACCGCCCCTGGATCGCCGTGCCGTCTCGCTCGGGCCCAGACACCCGGGCATCGTAGGTCGCCCCCATCAGGACCCGCTTACTCGCAGTCTGGATGCAGACTGCTGCTTTAGGCGCCCGAATTACCGCAGTCTGCATCCAGACTGCGGTCGGG
>JAJPIR010000041.1 GCA_021324675.1 Actinomycetota bacterium | reverse complement strand
TCCTGGACGCATTCTCCCGGCGAATCCTGGGCTGACGCGCAGCCACGAGCATGGCCACTGACTAGTGCTCGACGCGCTGGAGATGGCGATGTGGGCCCGCGGCCGCCAAGGCATCCGCGATTTGTCCGGGCTGGTGCACCACAGCGATGCCGGGCAGTACACCCGCCCGACAACTCTTTCCCACCCTCACCGCAGCGATGACCCCGACCACGGTGGCCAGCACCTGATGCCCCCGCGCACCGGCTCACACGACAGGCGGAAACACGCTCAACGATCTTGACACACATAGCGCCTCTGTCTGTCAAGTGCCGGCTGGCGAGTCCTGTTGATCTTTGGTGATGCGCCGGTAGACCGCGTCGCTGAGACGGCGTTTCAGCGCTCGCCGGGCTTCGGCGGCGGTCTTGGTTTCGGCGAGTTTTTGGTGGTAGTAGTCCTTGCCCTGGGTACTGGTGCGGATTTGACACACCGCTACGAGATGCAGTGCCCGGTTGAGCTGGCGATTGCCGGCCCGCGAGAGTCGGTGGCGGCGGTGTTCGCCACTGGAGGCCTCGATAGGTGCCGTCCCGCAGTAACTGGCGTAGTGATGGCGGGTGGGGAACCGGCGGATATCTCCGGTGTGCCCCAAAATCTTGGCCGCCAGCACCGGCCCGATGCCGTGCATGCTAGTCAAGGTGGTGCCACTGGAGGCCACGGCGGCCTGGATCTGGGCGGCATTGGCGGCCAGTGCCCGATCGAGCCGACGCAAATCCGCCACAAGATCCTGCGCCAGGCACTTGCGGTGCTCATCGGCTGGGGTCATCGGGCGCACCGTGCGCAGCAGGGCAGCGGCCTGGGCAGCGGTCAGATTCCGTTTCGCCCCACCGGCAATCAGATCACGCAACAAAGCATGGAGCCGGTTGACGGTGCGAGTGCGCTCCTCGGACAGATCATCCCGCCGATCAGACAGCAACCGCAGCCCCACACTGTGATCCTCGGCGCGGACCACGCGAAGCCGAGGATGATGCAAAGCAACCGCGGCCACCGAGGCGGCATCCAGCGCATCAGTCTTACGAGCGTGACCAGAATTGAGCAGCCGGGCTCGGGCGGCCAGCTGGGCTGGCACGTCCACCACCTGCTCGCCCGCACTTGCCAATCCCTGGGCCACGCCACGGCCCAAACCTTCGGCTCCCTCCACCGCCCAGCGACGCTGTGGCCAACGGGCCGCCCACTGCTGCAACTGACCCACCGTCGTCGTAGTCACCGCGACCCGGATCGTGGCCACCGACTCGCCGTTGGAGTCCATCACCACCGCAGTCAGTGAGCTCTTGTGCGGGTCAATCCCAATGGTGATCATCCACAGCCTTCCGTCGCGCGAGAGGGGAAATCCCCGCGACGGGCACCCTGACTTCAAGTCGGTTCATGCCTCTGTTGAGCCACGCCACGGGCGGGCGACGGCTGACAGCACGCTATATGAGAGCCATCCAGACACGGCGGCAAGAAGCGTCCGAGCCAACCAGCCATCGCCCTCGGCACGCTATGGGCTGCAGACCCAGCGACCTGATCCACATCCAACAAGTCAGAAGCGTCAACGAGTACCAACGAGCGGCATAACGCCGCTGCTCAGCGTAGGTGACCGACTTATGGAACCCCACAGGAGAAGCAGCGAGACCGTTCCTCCTAGTCAACCTGGGGCTGTCTGATTAAAGGTGTAACTGGCCCGACACGCTGAGTGACGTGCTTGGCGGGAAGGACCAGTAGTGACCGAGATGATCGAGCTTATGGCGGCTCAGATTGATCAACAGCGACTCGCGCAGGAATTAGTGGAGCAGGCCCGTGCCGAGGGGGTGGAGCTGGTCGGCCAAGGTGGCCTGCTGACCGGACTGATGAAGTCGGTGCTCGAGACCGCACTGGAGGCGGAGATGACTGAGCACCTTGGCTATGACAAGCACGACTCCATGGGTCGCAACGGTGGTAACTCTCGCAATGGCACCCGCACCAAGACAGTGTTGACCGAGATCGGGCCAGTAGACATCGAAGTACCCCGTGACCGGGAGGGAAGCTTCGCGCCAGCCATTGAGCGCAAGCGCCAGCGCCGCATGGATGGCGTCGATGAAATCGTGCTGTCGTTGTCTGCTCGCGGGCTGACCACCGGGGAGATCGCGGCGCACTTCGCCGAGGTGTATGGCGCCACTGTCAGCAAAGACACCATCAGCCGGATCACCGATAAGGTCATCGAGGAGATGACCGAGTGGCGCAACCGGCCTCTGGATCGCGGGCGGTTTCGATCGGTGGTCGCGAACTAGCTGGTGTTGGTGGTGGTGAGTAAGCCTTTCATGACCTCTTCGGGTGTGCGATCACCGAGGATGATGCGTGGCCGCTGGTTGAGTTCTTGGGCGACTGCTTGGAGGTCATCGGCGGTATGAAGTGACAGGTCGGTGTGTTTGGGGAAGTACTGACGTAGCAGGCCGTTGGTGTTTTCGTTGGTGGGTCGTTGCCAGGGTGAGTGCGGATCGCAGAAAAAGATCTGGGTTCCGGTCGCGGTCTCGATCTGTTGGTGCATCGCCATTTCGCGGCCTTGGTCCCAGGTCAGCGTCTTGCGCAGCGCTGGCGGGATCTGAGCGCAGGCTGCGATGACTGCGTCGCGAAGTTGCGGTGCCTTATAGCCGTAAGGTAGGTGCACCAAGACGACATAGCGAGTGGTGCGTTCGACTAAGGTTCCGATCGCGGCGGTCATTTTCTGGCCGATGAGCAAATCACCTTCCCAGTGGCCGGGCATGCTGCGGTCACTAGCTTCTGCTGGTCGCGAACTGATCGGCCTCATGTTCTTGATCTTGTTTGGTGGGGCGACACCACGTCGCTGGGCTTTCCGGACGGTGCGACCGGTGCGCAACTTGCCGGCCTTGGTGCCCAGAGTGCCGTCATACAGACCTCGATAGATCGTTTCGGTGCAGACGTGCATTGCCGGCTGATCAGGGTACGAGCGGCTGAGAAAGCGTGATATCTGTTGCGGTGACCACCGTCGTTTGAGCTTCGCAATGATCACTTCGCGCAGCTGGCCATGGAAGGTCAACTTGCTGGGCTTATGTCGTTGCCGTCGCTGTAACGCCTGGTTGTGCGCCCACCAGGGGTGGTAGCTGCCATCGGGTTTGCTGTTGCGTTTGATCTCTCGATAGACCGTCTGAAAGCTCTTACCGATCAACGTCGCGATGGTTTTGATGTTCTGCCCAGCGTGGAGGGCGTCAGCGATAGTGATGCGGTCATCCTGGGTTAACAACCGCGGCGAGATGGATCGATCAGCCAGCAGCACGCCGCCAGCCTCGATGAACCACTTCGACCCGCAGCTGATCGACACGCCGACCGCACGAGATGCGGCTGCCCCTGTGTGGCCCTCACGGATGAGCTCGAAGTACCGCTTCTTGGCCTGGACTGGCATCCGATTTTGTCCGCCACGAGGCATCCGAACGTCTCCTCCCGGAGCGTTCGCGACCATCGATGGAATTCAAGGCGTCTATCCCG
>JAJPIR010000294.1 GCA_021324675.1 Actinomycetota bacterium | reverse complement strand
TTGCCCCCACGTCGGTACGAATCCGTTGGAATCAGGGATCAACTCGTCGATCCATGGCTACTCCCGAAGAGGCCGCGGGTGTTTCATACACACCGTCGCAAGACACAATGTTACCAACAACACGCAGTACCAGGAGAGATGCCATGAACTTCGCCACTGTCAAACCCAACCTGACCCGGGTCGCCCGCACCATGCTGTTGGCCGGCTGCGCGTTGGCGGGCTCACTGGGAGTTGCGCAAGCCACGACAACGGGTGATGACGTGCCCACGATGGTCGTGCAGTACGGCGACCTGAATCTGGCCACCGAGGCCGGCGCACGCACCCTCTATCGGCGTCTCGCCACGGCGGCCCGCCAGGTCTGCCCGTTCGAGGACTCGAAGTCACCGCGGGAGATGGCTTACAACAACACCTGCCGCGCCCAGGCGATTGCCCGCGCCGTGCACGAAATCAACAGCCCGCAGCTGGCGGCGTTGCATTCCGACCGCTCCAGGCGGGGGTGAGCCGAAGGGGCCCGCAAGCCGGGCCAAGAATACCTGGGAGGCGGTCCGCCCGGCGAGGGAATGCCGGGTGGACCGCGGCTAAGCACCGACCCCGCGGCCCCTCGCTGTGTGGCTTCCGCGTGGGAAAGTTAGTGCAGCGCACAACGCTCGAGTCCTGAAGTGAGTTCCACTATCGGCCGCAAAGTGCCATGCACTGCCGGTGCGAATCCGTTAGCATGTCGGTGTTGAATTTCGCCCCTGACGCCGGTGTTGACAAGAATGGAATACTTTCGCGCGTTGCGGGCTGTCGTGGTCACCTCGTGCTTCCTGGGAGTCGGGCTCCTGGGCGGGCAGACTGCAGCAGCCGAGAATTTGTTTGGCAGTGATGAAGGAAAATTCCTGCTGACGGCAGGATTCAACGATCTGGAAGGCTCAGGCGGTGGTGGCCTGGTGCCGTTGGCCTTCATCACCGGCTATGGCTCGAGCGATAGCTGGGGCGCCAACGCCCACTTCACGAGTATCCAACTGAAGGACTTCCAGCTGCGCACCTATGGTGCGGCTGTTGGAGCACTCGACCGGGTGGAGTTGTCCTATACCCGCCACGAATTCAACGTCACCGGAACGCCGCTCGATGGCCTGGGTGTCTCCCAGGATATCCTGGGATTGAAAATCAAGTTGCTGGGCGATGCCGTCTATGACCAGGACTCCTGGCTGCCGCAGATCTGCGTGGGCGCGGAGTATCACAAAAACGATGGAATCGATCACGCCGCCCAGGCCGGGCTCGCCGGTGTCACGCGTGTGACCCAACTCGGAGCGAGCGCCGCGCACGGCACCGACATCTACCTGGCGGCGACGAAGATTTTCCTGGCGGAAAGCCTGGTCGTGAATGCCGCCGTCCGTGCCACCAGGGCCAATGAATTCGGACTGCTGGGATTCGGCGGCGACCGGAAAAGCAGCGACTCCTACGAGCCGGAAGGCACGATTGCCTGGCTCCCCACCCGCCGCCTGGCCGTGGGCTCGGAGATCCGGACCCGGCCCCGTAACCTGACACTGGATGATGAGTCGACGGCCTACGATGTGTTTGTGGGCTGGACGCCGACCAAGAACCTGTCCCTGGTGGCCGCCTGGCTCAACCTCGGCGGGGTACTCGGACCTGCGACGGGCGTGACCCGGCACCAGGACGGTCCCTACCTCTCGATTCAAGCCGGCTTTTGAGGGAATACACATGCCAAGCCCAATGAGACTCTGGCTGGGCTGCCTGGGCCTTGCTGCCTGCATTGCTGCAGGAAACGCCGCCCGTGCGGAATCCGGAGGACTCACCCTTTTCGACCGCCTCGGGGGTGAGGCCAAATTACGGGCGACGGTGCACGAGTTCGTGCTGATCATGGAGTCCGACGATCGTATCAATTTCACCTTCGCCAACACCGACCTGAAGAAGTTCGAGCAACTGTTGTATGAGCAACTGTGCAACCTCACCCAGGGTGGCTGTCCGTACACCGGGCGCGATATGTACACGGCGCATGCGAAGTTGAATATCACGAACGCCGAGTTCAACGCGCTGGCCGAGGACCTCTACGAGGCCTTCGATCGGGTCCACGTCCCCTACCGGTTACAGAACAAGGTAGTGGCCATGCTCGCCCCGATGCAACACGACGTGGTCAAGGATCACCCGGTGTCGCAGAACCCGGCGGTAGCGAAGTAAAGCGCCGTCAGTTCGTTTGGGCTGCGCTGGCGTCGTTGGAGTACGTGACGGCATGGGTCACCGGGACATGAGCTGCGGGTTGCGACTTGGAGGCGTGTTGGTGCGCCTCGTCGGGCGTTGGTTTGCCGGCCGTCCTGGCCTGGCGCCTGGCCTGCTCCTTCGCACCCTGCTCCGCCCTGGCCACCTGTGCCTTGATTCCCGGCAGCGTCGGAGCGAGCGCTTGCGCCTGCTCGAGCGCCTGAAGCGCCTCGGCAGGCCGGTCCAACAACAGCAGCGCATTACCCCGAGCCGCAAGGCCCAGGGCATCCTTGCGTCCCGTGCTGTCGGTGAGCGCCACGACCGCCAACGCCACGGACCTGTCATTCTGATTCAGAACACTGGCTGCAATGAAGGCATCCAGCGCCTGCCCCGGCTGGTCGAAACTTTGCAGGAGGATGCCACGGCGCTGGAGCAACGTGAACTCATCAGCGGAACCCCGCAACAACGCCGCCTGGCAGGCCTCCGCAGCGGCGGCATCGGCGCTCACCTGACATTGCGCGGCCAGACCTTCGCGCTGCGCCTCGGCGGCTGAGAGTTTCAACTTGATGCCCTCATCCGCAGGCGGCAGCAGACCTCCGGCGCGCAGGTAAATGAGAATGGCATCCGCGGGACGCCCTTCGTGCGACAGCGCATCTGCCTTGGCCACCAGCAATTGCGGATCGTCGGGCTTGGAGCGAAGCGCGTCGTCGCAGGCGTTCACGTCGAAAAACTTCGTACAGCGCATGAGATCGTGCTGCAGCTTGGCCGTCTCCTGCGCGGTGCTCAAGCCTGCGAAGAACTGCTCTTCGTTCAGCATGCTGCGCACCGCCCGCATGCGGGACTGTAATTCGCCGCTGCGAGGACGTTGCGCGAGGCCGCTTTCCAACACTGGGACAGCCTCCTGGTAACAACCGTGATCGATGAGAGCGTCGATCAGGGTCAATTGCACAGCAAGATCGTTCGGATGTGCATTCAACGCGGCGCGCGCCTCGCCGACGGCTTGCGGCTGTGAGTCAGCCTGACAGGTGGTGGCACTGGCATGGCCCGCCTGGGCCCGGACCGGTGTGCCCCAACTCACCAGAATGACGCAGGCGACGAATCCACTGGCCACAGTGCATCTCACAGCAGCCGCGAGCCCTGTGGTAGCCGTGAATTCTGCGGCGTCCCTACTTATAACCATCAATGTTGCCGCCCCGGCCCAGCTTGTCGAAGACCCACTTTCCGTTGGGCAGGCGTACCAGGTTGAACAGGTACCACTGCGGTACGGTCTGGTACGGCGGGCTCTCACGCGCGATCATGGCTTCCAGCTCCTTGCGCAGTTGCGCCAGACCATATTCTGACGGCGCCGAGCCCACAACCCCGTCGCCGTTGGAATCCTCCCCCTCCATATTCGCGTCGGTGAGCTTTCCCATCTCGACTACCGATGGCCTGGCGTCTTTAGCGGATGTACTGACAGCCACATCCTTTCCGAGAAGCACGATGAGCTCGCACCGCTCGACGACTCGCGTGATGTCTGACGCAAAAACCGGCGCCGCGTGCTGTACGTTCACAGTAGCGTCATCGGAGGTCGCCGCAAACGTGATGTGGTTCGCGGCCATGACAATGGCCTGCTTCACACCGAAGTCCTCTTCGGAATCGGAGGCATGCACGGCGGCCGCGACGTTCTTCTTGATCTGCGCAAGGTCGTTTGAGGCCGCAGCGAGTTTCATGAGCTCGACGGCCTCGCGACCGCGCCGCTCGGCGGTCACCAGGTAGCCCTCCTGGTTGGGAGTCACATGAACGCCGGTGATGGCGTGGCCAATGTGCACATGGGCAATGGTCGGCGGACGGCTCGTGCATCCGGTCATGCCGAGCACACACAGCAGGGCAACAGAGGTTGGGAGATGTCTCATTCTTACCGCTCGTGGGTTGTTCTTATTCCAGCTCACGCACCAGTCGGAACCCGATGCTGTTGCTGTGGTAAACCGCCGGGAAATGATTGCGGGCCGCCACGCTCACATAGGCTGGCGTGGTGAACCAGGAGCCGCCACGCAGGTCCCGCTCCGAGCAATTTCCGCTCTGCCAGGCGGATCCGTCGCTGGGGGAGCCGCGATAGTCGGCGTGCCAACAATCCTGGACCCATTCAAAAACGTTTCCCAACATGTCGTACAGGCCGAAGGCATTCGGGGCGAACGAGCCCACGGGCGCTGAGTAGACATATCCATCGTTACAGGGATGCACTTTCCATCCCGGATAGCGTTGGCCGGCGGACCTGTCGGCGACATTGGCACTGCTGCAGGCCGACTCGGTGTTCTGACTCCACGGCCGCGGTGCCGCTGAGCCGGCCCGCGCCGCGTACTCCCACTCGGAAGCACTAGGCAACCGGTAGTGTTGTCCGGTCTTGTGCGACAGCCAGGTCGTGTAGTCCAGGGCATCGTGCCAGGAAACGCAGGCCACCGGATGAGCCGCCGTTTGCGGATATCCGACATCGCTCCAGCCCAGGTCGTGGCGCTCGCGCCAGGTCCCGTCGTACACCGTGCACCCGGTGATCTTGCGTGAGGTCGCCTCGACAAACTCCCGAAACTCTCCGACGGTGACCTCGTATACGCCCACGCCGAAGGCGTGGCGGATAGCGACGGGATGTTGAGGTTGCTCGAACGACTGCGCTTCCGGGTCATCCGCCGCGGAGCCTTGCATGAACCGGCCCGGTGGTAACACCTTCATCAGCGGACAGGTGGGACAATCCCGGAACACCTCGCCGTTGGCGAGCGAGTCTGCCACGACCGGAACGGCGCGCACGGCCTGTTCGAAGCGGCCGCGCATCAGGAAATAGGCGGCCCACAACACGATCACCACGGTACCAGCGGTCCACAGGGTCCGCTCAACCGGTCGCCGGTAGCGCGTACGGAATTCCTCGAGAAACTGCGACGCCGTGGGCGTGCGTCGCTCGCGTTGGAACTCCAGTCCGTGGACGATCGCCTTGTACTGGTTGCGTGAGAATGCCCCGTGCCGAACCGGGCGCATCCCGGCATCCCGCGCTTCCACAGCTGATCTCTCCTCGAACGGGTGCAATCCAGTCAGCAACTCATGGGCGATACAGGCCAGCGCATACACATCGTCCCGGGGATCCGGGTTGCCCTGCTCCAGCATCTCAGGACTGGCATATAGCGGGGTCAGCGCGGCAAGTAAAGGGCGCTCCGTGGGCGAGTCGGACGCATCGGGCGCGGAATCGGAAGCGCTGCCGTGTTGTCGTGTCATGACCCGGGCAATGCCGAAGTCGATGACCTTCACCTCGCCGCGATCGGTGATGATGATGTTCCCCGGCTTCAGATCGCCGTGCACGATGCCGTTGCGATGAGCGAACTCCAGGGCCGAGGCAACGGACTTGACGATGGCCTCGGCTTGCGAGGTGGGCACGCCACGGAAGTCCGGCGCCAGCAGCTTTCGCTTCAACGGCTCGCCGGTGAGATACTCCAGGGTCATGAAGACCGTGCGGCCGTCGCGGTCGCAATCGATCACCCGCACGATGTTAGGATGCGGCAGGCTCTGCAGCTTGTGTGCCTCACTCTGCAACAACGCCAGGGACTGCCCGAAGCCGCTGGAAGGGACAGTCAGAATCTTGACCGCCACGTAGGGATGGGGCGAGCGCGCCTCCACCTTGCGCAGGTCGATGGCCTTGTAGACGGTGCTCATGCCGCCCTGGCCGATCGACTCGATCAGCTTGAAGCGATCCTGCAACACACTGCCCAGGGTGATCGGCGCAGCGCGGCAGTTCTCGAGTTGGCCTGGGAGGGAGCCGCTGGCTGCGGCAGCGGCCCCATGATCAATGACGACCGTGTCGGTACGATCCGGAAGACTCGCGCCTTGAGTTGGATCGGAATCAGCCAACGAATCCGGCGCGTGGGACGCGCACCAGCTCATGATGCGCGTGGCCAGCACTCCGTGCAGGCCGTTGGGGAGCGCCAAGCGAGCATGCTCCTCGTTCAGCAGCCGCATCAACGCGACGGCGTCCGTATCGCGCAGGGCGAGCTGGCGCTCGACTTCCGTTAGAAGTGTTTCTTTGGACAGCGTGCCATCACGGTAAGCACGCAGTGCCTGCACGAATCCTGACATCGGGGATGTTCGGTCCTTGTTCAGGAGCCTGCAGGCTCCCGGCTCTCGAGCTACGAAGCTTACGACACAGACAGCGTGTTGCTTCGCACCAAATTGTATTAACCCGTATCAGTCCCAGTGCAGCCTGAGGATCTACCGGTGGCCCCCGGCCCTATAAACGGGCAAGCTATGCTCAGAACAAACATCAATCGCCAAGTGGAGGTACGTCGATGACATTCCTTAACGACACGACGCGCTGGGTTTACGGTGCGCTGGCATCCGCGATCATTCTGATTTGGACCGGCTCCCCTGCACTGGCCGACACCAGTACTGCACCGGTGACCTGCAAAGACGGCACCACCTCGCCCAAGGGCGGCCGAGGCGCGTGCAGCGGGCACGGCGGTATCGACAAGGCGGCAACTGCCGCAGCAGCGAAGCCGAGCGCGGGCGCCACTTCGCCAACGGGAGGAGCGGCGGCGACTGGCGGAGCCACCACGGCCTCCTCCACCGCAGCGGCGCCTTCCGCGGCACCTGCCTCAACAGAAAGCACCAAAGCACCGCCCGCGAGCCAGCCCGCCGCGCCGGGCGGCGGCCCGGGAATGGTGTGGGTGAACACGCCCTCCAAGGTCTACCACTGCCCGTCCGATCCCTGGTACGGCAAGACCAAGAAGGGTCAGTACATGACCGAGGCGGAAGCTAAGGCCAAGGGCAACCGGCCGGATCACAACAAACCTTGTTTATGACGCTGGATCCGGGCGATGCGCGGGCAATCGCCCGCTCACAACCCCGGGGGTTGACCCTCGCGGGTCAACCCGCGCGACGCATGCGTCGCACCCATGCCCGGCCCAGCGTGGCTAGGGGCAAAAAGCGTGGTTTTTGTCGGGGGCGCCTAGCCCCCAGCCTGCGCCACCTGCGGCGGCGGGGCACATACCTGTGCCTGGGTTACTCGCTCACGCCCGATTCACGACTCGTGGGCAGGCGTTTGCCTGCTCACGCTCTGGCCCAAAAGAAACCCCCGGGCCGGTGGCCACCGGCTTGACCGGGCGGGGTCCTTGCGATAGACAAGGCTCGTACAACTCACCTGACTTAACAAAGTGTTACTCCCGCGGCGCAACCCGTTCACTCTGAACCCGTTGGCGGTTCCCCGCACTGGCCGTGTTGCGTTGCCTCTCGTAGACTGAGCGCCGTTTTTTCGGCCGTTTTTTAATCGGGGATAACAACCATGACCGCAGGAGTGTTGACAGCGCCGGGATTTCTGGCCCGCGAACGGACTATCGCAGGACCTGGCTACAGCCGGTGGTTGATTCCACCTTCCGCCCTCGCCATTCACCTGTGCATCGGAATGGCCTACGGCTTCTCAGTGTTCTGGCTGCCGTTGTCCAAGGCGCTCGGCATCACCACCTCGATCCAATGCGCCGCCGACATGGGCTGGTGGGCACGCGCCATCAGCACCACCTGTGACTGGAAGGTTTCCGACCTGCAGCCGACTTTCGTGCTGTTCTTCGTATTCCTGGGCTCAGCGGCGTTCGCCTTTGGCGGCTGGCTCGAGCGCGCGGGCCCCCGTAAGGCCGGCGTGGCGGCCGCCCTTTGCTGGTGCGGCGGGCTGGCCCTCTCGGCCTTTGCCATCAGCATCCACCAGCTCTGGCTGTTGTGGCTCGGATCGGGCGTCATCGGGGGCATCGGACTGGGATTGGGTTATATCTCCCCGGTCTCTACCCTCATCAAGTGGTTTCCTGACCGGCGTGGCATGGCCACCGGCATGGCCATCATGGGCTTCGGCGGCGGCGCCATGATCGGCGCGCCCCTGGCGGACCGGCTGATGAAGTACTACGCCACACCGACCTCGGTGGGCGTGTGGGAAACCTTCCTGACACTGGCGGCCGTTTATTTCGTTTTCATGCTGGGGGGTGCACTGGGTTATCGCATTCCGGCCGATGGCTGGAAGCCGCGTGGCTGGGAGCCCACCGCGACCAAGCCGAGCGCCCTGGTCACTGACAAACATGTTGCGCTGGAAGTGGCCTGGCGCACCAGGCAGTTCTGGCTGTTGTGGTGGGTGTTGTGCCTGAACGTGACCGCCGGCATCGGCATTCTGTCCATGGCCTCGCCCTTGTTACAGGAGGTCTTCGGCGGCCACCTGATCGGCGTCAGCGCGACCTTCGATCAGCTCACACCCGACCAGAAAGGCCAGATCGCGGCCATCGCCGCCGGCTTTACGGGCCTGCTGTCCTTGTTCAACATTCTGGGCCGTATTTTCTGGGCCTCGCTGTCCGACCGCATCGGGCGCAAGATGACCTACGCGGTGTTCTTCGTGTTGG
>JAJPIR010000058.1 GCA_021324675.1 Actinomycetota bacterium | reverse complement strand
CCTCGAACACCCACACGTCACATCCGATGTTGAGAAAATGGAAGATCCCGGCCATGGTGAACAGGCCGGTAGGCGACAGATAGCCATCATGGGGAAGGTTGGGCCCATACCGTCCGAGCGTCTCATTGATCGTCATTGCCAATGCAGAGAACTCTGCCGGCGTGAGCGATCGCCCGTCAACTCGGATACGCTCTCGATGACTTCGGAATCCCGGGCTGGTCAACGTACCAACCCGCAAGCCAGCGGCAGCTAACACCGCCGATGCATATGCAGCAGCGGTCCCTTTCCCTTTCGACCCAACCACCACAACAAGCGGGACCGGGTCGCGCTTCAAGCTCACATACTGCGAGCCAAGGAGAACCTCGAGAAAGGCTTGGGCGCGGAGTTTGCTCCTGTTCGCTCCGTGCTTACGGCCACACAACCGTTCACGGAAAAAAGGCTCATCAACACAGTCGGCCACCACCGGAACTTTAATTCCACTCGACCGCGACCACCAATCGCCCCGTGCACCACGCTTCGGTGATGATTCACCACCCGCACTCTGTCCACCGATCGGAGGCACCACCCAGCCTGCGATATCGGCGACCACCGCACCCATGACGGCGGTGGACCTCCAGATCCGGCCCGGCGAGCCTCGACCAGCCGGTGAGCCGCGCGTTGGCCGTGGTCGCCCGGAGCCAGTCGCGCCGGACCCGATTGACGCCATGCCGATCGCGGCGCCGACCGCTGACCTGCCAGACGGAGATTTCGCAGGCATTTCCACCCAGCGGCACCAGACATTGAAGAACAGACCGTCTTACGATGACGACTCGCATATCGGCGCGATGGCTAGGTGAGCTGAGGTCACGAGCCGCAAGGAGTGCAATGAGGGCGGTCTGGCCAGGTCGGGACTCCGCGCAGCAGTCCGACCGTTGCTTGTGCAAGCCGCTGTTTATGCCTGCCGATGCTGGCCGGGGCTAACGAGGTGCCGATGACGAAGGACGGGAACTTCACCGGTGCTGCCAAGCTGGCGACAGCATCCAGGGATGCGGTTGCCATGTACACCAACGCCGAAGGGTTTGCGGATGTGTCTCGAACCCTCACCTTTCACCTCGATCATCTCCGGGGCGACGTTGCGGTGGTCCATGCCAGCGGGTGTCTCGACCAGACAACGGCGCCCGATTTACAACACGTGCTCGACGATCTGCTTGCGGCAGTGCCCTGGGCCATCGTGATCGATCTGAGTGCACTGTCTGTCTTGAATCCAGGTGCCGTGGCGAGTCTGGTCGAGGTGGCATACCGTGCTGGAGAAGCGAATATCGGCATTTGCCTTGTCAGCGCCGACCTCACCATAAACGGAGTGCTCGCCAGCGAAGGCGTAGCTGAGCTGTTCGAGATTCAGCCCGCCACTGATGCGGCACTGCGTGTCCTGAGCTAGCCGCGAGGAGCAGCTCGGCAAGGGCGGCCTCGCTGGGCGCCTCGCACACCCCAGACATTTCGGTCCGAGTCCAAGGGCGCTGTAGAACGGAACGACCACATCTTTGCGCCCTCCGACTCCACGAAAGGTCAGCGCTGAGCGGGTGTCCGCCGATCTCCCGGGAGGGCTACCAAACCGTGCGGGTATCAGTCATTGTCCGGCAGGTACTCGTTCTTCTCGTAGTAGTCGAGGAGATCGGTGAACGTTGGGTAGTCGTAAGTGACCAGCTCGTCGCCCTCCCACTTGGCGCCGAGCTCCTCAGCCCACTCGATGTCACTGAGCCCGGGCGGCGCATCTGGGGCCCAACGGAACGGCACCATGGGATTGAAATTATCGCGTCGTGCCAAGACGACCCGTTCGCCCTCTGATTTCGACGCTGTCACGGGGGCCGATACTACCCGGGGGCCCGGCAACGGGATACCGCTTCGACCGCCGTCAAACGCGCTCTGTCACAGCGTCATTGCGGATACTTCGCCAACCACTCCTGCACCGGCATCGACTGCGGAGCCGAGTACCCGGTCGGCAGCAAGACCGTGCCGAGGGTCGTGCGGTAGTAGACCTGCCAGGTGTGGTAGCCGAGGAAAGCACGCTCGTCGGCCTGCATCACCTCAGCGTAGTGGCGTATCGCCCGGACATAGCGGGCGTCGTTGTTGTAGCGGTACAGGGCCCTGTCGAGCCCGGCGCCGGTACCGTCGGCGGCGCCGTTCGCGGCCAGGTAATTGGCCGCCCCGAGGATCGCGTCACGGTTGTTCCACACGTCACCGCCCAGGCCGTAGTGCATCCAGGTGGCCGGGAGGAACTGCATCGGTCCCTGCGCGCCGGCGCTGGAGTTCCCCACAATCCGGCCCATCCTGCTTTCGACCAGGTGCACCGCGGCCAGCACGAACCAGGGCACGCCGAAACGCCGCTGCGCTTGCAGGTAGTACGCCCGCAACTGGGTCCCGTCCGGCGGCTCCACAATGTGCCAGGCCGGAACGGTTGCCGGCAGCCGGGTGGTCATCGCATGCAGCTCGCGACACGCCGCAGCGTTACGCGCGATCGCGTCCCGCAAGGATCCCGGAACCTCGCTCAGCACCGTAGCGTCCCATTCCGGGTGATCGACGAGTGTGAGGTAGCCGCGCTGCGCCTGCCGGCCAGCGGCAGCGACCAGGTCAGGCCGGGCCGCACGATCTCGCACGGTTTTTTCCGCGATGGTGATCTGGCGGGCTACCGAGTGCGGATCTGTCACCGCCGGATCGCAGTCTGGATGCAGACTGATGTTTTCAGGCCTTGTTTGAGCGCAGTCTGCATCCAGACTGCGCCGGGGCGGAGCGGCTTGCCGGACATCTCCACATCCGGCGAGCAACACCGCGAGCACAAGCACCATCGCTGCGCGCGTCACGGGCCCCCAGGTTAATCGCCAGACGTCTGCCAGTCATCGACTCGGCGCGGGCGCACCAGGCAAGCTCGCCGACGCGACGGGATGCCCCGCCTTCCTGGTCGGCACACTGAACCGGGCACGGGCGCCATCCGAAAGTTCCAGTGTGCAGACGAACTCGCGATCACCACGGTCGCCGTACAATGATGATATGCCGAATACAGAAATGTACCGCTTTCAATGTGGGCATGAACAGTGCCGCAGTCAGGTTTTCGCTCCTACCAAAGACGACCTCACGATACTGATCGAACAACACTTGAGAGAAGTACACTCCGTCAACAATGTCACCGATACCTTGATGAGCTATATCGAGTCGACGTGCGTCACGGTAGTGCCCTCTTAATTCTGTAACGGCATTTTCTAGCGTCAAGCGCCTCGAGACACATTGATTCGCGTCTTGCCTGGCCATCGCGACAGAACCAGTCGCCAGAGGCACACAAAACGTGTTCTTACGTCGACAATCCCGACGCGGCGCACGACCGCGGCGTGAAGTGCCGTCGCAGTGTTGACGTGCCGCTCGTCAATCTGGATGCGTGGCAATCAACGTCTTGGCGCACCCCCTGGTTGGAATTTTGGTGACGACCAGGATTAGCCGCGCACCGTGGTGCTCGGCAGGACGAGGCCATCGGCTGGTTGGTCGGGCATAGGAAGGAAGCGCCCAGCGGCTGGGTCCAGCAGGAGCAGCCGCGCTGTAGGGATGTCGAGGAAAAGTCCGGCGATATGGATCCGGCCGGCCGACACCGCCTCCTGGACGACGGGGTGGGTGCGCAACGTGTCAATCTGGTGAGCGACGTTGACCATGGACAGCTGATCAACTTCAGGCCGGCCTTCGGCTGCCGCCGCTACCCCGACCGGACACCCCCGGCGCAGGGCGTCCAGGCTGGGCAGGCCCCAGCGCAGCCACCGGTTCAACGGTTCGTCAAGATTGTCGCCATCGAGCAGGGCCTGCATAGCCGTGCAGCCGGAATGCCCGCACACCAGGATGGTGGGCACTTCCAGGTGATTGGCCGCGTAGGCCAGCGCCGCGGCGACCGACGAGTCGGACTCATGGCCGGACGGCGGGACCAGATTGCCCAGGTTGCGGACGGTGAACAGGTCGCCAGGGCCGCTACTGGTGATGACATTGGGCACGACCCGGGAATCGGTGCAGGTCAAAAAGAGTGCCCGGGGACGCTGGCCACCGGCTAGCCGTTCCAGGTGCGGCAGCACGTCAAGCGCCCGGCGGCGGTGGTACTCCCGCACCCCGGCTAGTACCGGCTGGAGCCCACCGGAACTGTCGTCGGCGTGCTCGGCTTTGGCCTGCCAGATCCACCAGGGCGAGAAGGCCCGTGGCAGAGCCGGTGCCCAGACTCGCCGCGAGCGCCCGTTGCCGTTCTCGTCATCCAGCCTTGCTGGCCCGACCTCATCGACGACGACGGTGCCGCCGGTCGCCTCGTGCTGGCGCCGCCAGCTGGCCAGATGCTCGTACGCAGCGTGGTCCAGGAAGTCGACCACCATCTCGACCGTGACGTGGCTGCCGCGCGGCACCCGGGCCAGCACCGAAGACAGCCGCGGGATGGACAGGAAGCTCAGGGTGCCCTCCACCAGCACCCGCCATGCGGCAGGCGTATCCGGCGATTCCGGCCGCAACAGCTGGGCGTGTACCGCAGACCAGACCACCCGGCGCAGCACCAGCAACAGCGACAATCCCAGGCCGATAAGCACTCCGGTCAGCAGGTTGACGAACACCACACCGGCAACAGTGATGAGATAGACCGCGAGCTCACCCTGGTTACGGGCCGAGCGCAGGTCGGCAAGCTTGACCAGCCGCAGGCCGATCATCACCAGCAGGCCGGCCAGGGCAGCCATCGGGATCAGCTCGATCAGCCCCACCAGCAGCACCGAAAACACCAGCACCCACACGCCGTGCAGCACCGCTGAGGCGCGAGTGCGGGCGCCCGCGGCGAGATTGGTGGAACTGCGGACGATCACCCCGGTTATCGGAAGTCCACCCACCAATCCGGACAGGGTGTTGGCCGCGCCCTGGCCGATCAACTCCCGATCCAGGTTGCTCCGGTTGCCGCTCATCTTGTCCGTGGCCACCGCGCACAGCAGGCTTTCCACACTGGCGATCAACGCCACCGTGAGCACGCCGGTGAGCACGCCAAGCCACATGCCGCCAGGCACCTGCGGCAGGTGCAGCGAGTCGAACAACGAGCCAGGGATCACCACCCGCTCCAGATCCAGCGCCAGGCCCGTGGCCAATGCGGTGGCGGCCACCACGGCCACCAGCGGCCCCGGGATCTGCCGTACCGGCTGCGGCAACCGCGGCCACAGCAGCAATACGGCAATCACCGCCAGACCCACCATCGCGGCCGGATGGTGCACATCCGCGAGCTGGCCAGGCAGCCCGGTCAGGTTGGCGATCGCATCACTGCCCGGGGACCCGCCGAGCAACACATGAAGCTGACCGAGCACGATCGTGATGCCGATCCCGGCCAACATCGCGTGCACCACCGCCGGCGAGATCGCCAGGGCCGCCCGAGCCACCCGGCTGACCCCGAACAGCACCTGCAGCAGTCCAGCGGCCACCGTGATCGCGCAGGTCACCCCCCATCCGAACCGCCCGATCAGGTCGGCCACCACCACGGTGAGCCCTGCTGCCGGACCGCTTACCTGCAAAGGCGAGCCACCAAGCAGGCCAGCCACGATCCCGCCGACGACAGCGGCGATGAGTCCGGCCATGACCGGAGCACCCGAGGCCACCGCGATGCCCAACGACAGGGGTACCGCGACCAGAAACACCACCAGCGAGGCAGGCAGGTCGTAACGCAGCACAGCGCGCAACCCACTGGGTGCCGGGGCCACGAACGTGGAAGCGCAGTGCATCAGGCATAACCTCCAGGGCGTCTACGGGCGAGCGATGGCCCGCGGATCAGGCGTGGTGCGCGGGCACGTCGATACTGGCGACACAGCTGCACCGCGAAGTAGCCGAAGATGATCGAAAAGGTGGACACCACGTCCACCGCGAGAGACATAGTCACGACAGCACACCTCCGGTTCGTGGGTTCGTCGACGAACCGGAGGTCTCCCCAACCACCAGGATCAGCCCAGAAGCAACTTGGCCTCATCGGTGGTGCCGAGACCGGGCCATCACAAGGACTGCCGTATTGACGATCTCGACCGGGTGGGTACTCCCCTCCGCCGCGTCAGGATTACGAACCCCTGCTCCGGTGTCAAGGTGATGACGCTGCGCTAGAGCTGGGGCCGGTTAACTGCTCGTGACCACGCCAGTGCTCCCAGTGCTGGAAAACCACCGGTCGGCGGTCTTCTGCACATCCACCCTCACGTCCTGCTGTACCTCGCGCACCGATCTTACCCTGCACAGGCGACTAGTCCGTTAGGTTAGGTGAAACTAACCACGCGGTGGGGGCGCGGCAGCGTCGGCCTTGACGGCGTCCAGGTGGCAGCTTGCAGGTTTGCCGGCGACGAGCCGGACGGTGAAAGCATCCTTGGTTTTCTCGAGGGTGACCAAGCTGCACAGTTGATGGGCTAGCCACAGACCCAGACCGCCTGGCGGTCCAGTTGCAGCCGGTAGCAGGCCGGCGAAGGGATCTGTGGGTCCCGCGCCGCAATCGGTGACCGTGACCACGACACGATCCGGGTTGGCCCAGAGGCACAGCTGCACTGGTGGACGACCGTGGCAGATCGAATTGGTCAGTGCCTCGCATACCGCGATCACGAGGCCCTCGACGTCGGCGACTGGCAAGCGGGTGGTGGAGCCGGCTTCCCGCACCGCCTGGCGAGCGGCCAGGGGCACCGGATCCCTCAGCTCAATGAGGGGTGGTGCAGCCTCCAGCGGATCAGAGTAGGTCGGTCGCGACTGGGTCAGGAACGCCTCGGGTCGGCGGTAACGGTCGTTGACGATGTGATGGCCGTCAGCGGTCATCAGGTAGGGATGCGTCTGAGTGACGTCGTCGAGCACGTCACCCGGGGTGATGCGCTGGTCGTACAGGCAGAGCACCCGCACCGGGGATTGGTCGAAAGCATGGTTGACGGTGGCTTCATAGCGTGCCCACCACTCCCAAGGCATTCCCACGCCCGGATGTGGCACCTCACCCAGAATGCGGACCTGCCTCGCTCCTTCAAGGATGTGTCCGGTCAGAAACTGTTGAACGGACTTGATGACGCTGGCCGGCCGGAGGTACGGGTCGCGCAGGAACGACAGCTGCGACATGTCCGGCATCGCTGAACGGACCAGCTCACTGTGCTGTTCGCTGAGGACCACCATGGATGGCGCGCCAATTTCCAAACCCGCTTGCAGAAACGGCACGACAATGTTCATCAGCTCGTCATCCGAGCTGTAGACAGCAGCACCGTGGAACACCCTGAGCTGCTTCTAGCGCCATTCCGGCGGTTCCACGCGCACTTCTTTCAAGTCGAGACATTCGACCAGCGGTGCGGCGCCTGGCCAGTCAGTCTGCAACACGACTGTCTTGTGCATGCGCCCCGTGCGATCTGCCAGCATGAGCAGGGCGCGATGATCGATAAAGGTGAGGCCGGCCGCGTCGATAACCAACTCATCACCGTCTGGCTGCAGATCAGCACGCTGCAGGGCCAGCGACAACAATTCAACTGTGGTCATGTCCAACTCGCCATTCAGCGATGCCGCCGCATGGTTTGCGGCATGCAATCGAAATTGCGCCGTGCCGCCGTTAATATTCGGGTGCAAACAGGCCAACTGCGCGATCACTTCTTCGCCCAGCTGCTGACGGTTATAGGCACACATTCCGGACAACGGATACCTGGCTATACAACGATCAACCACGCACTCATAGCGGGCAAAGGCATCCAACTGGTCTGCCGTACGAACCAGCGGGGTGGTATCGGCAGCAACCCGCAGACCGGTGAAGCCAGCCATTTGTGCCTGCGTTGCTGCGGTCACAAATGCTCGCGCTTGAGCAACTGGATCGACAACCGTTCCTGCCGGGTAAGCGCTTTCGACCGAGACGACGCGCGCAGCGCCCACCCGCAAGGCCAGGTCCATCCCATCAAGATCGCGCAGGTCGTCGACCAACGGCTCAGCATCACCCTGTGCGACATACCAGACCTGTTGGCCTAGTCCAAGGCCCTCTGCCAGGAACTCCCGCGCTCGGCACCGGAAATCGTTGAGATCGTCATACGCCCAACACGCGTGATCATGCAGGCCTAGACCCCGGGTATTCTCGATTACTCCGGTCCTTCGCACTCGATAGACAATACCGGAAGGCAGCCTGAGCAGGTGATCTATTCCGTGCGACGGGCAGCCGCGGGCTGGCGTTTATCCCGCCGTCGGCGTCAATGGCCTGTTTGACCGCGTTTATCCAGCCCGGAGCCGACAAGATCCTGCTGGCTGTGTACCTGTTCGGCGAGTGACGCAGTTTCCGGGCCGTCAAGCTGGTGAAGCAGGGAATGCAAGTAGGTCGCTAGCTGCGTGCGGTATTCCAGCTCGAAGGCCCGCAGTTTGTCGATCGTGCTTTCCAGCAGGGTCTTGTCGTGGTTGAGTGCATCCAGTATTTCGGTGCGCTGGCGGGTCGCCTCCTCCGTCAGTGAGGCCGCCTCGTCCTGAGACTGCTGTTGCACGGTCTGGGCTGTCGTACGAGCGTCCTGCAGGATCGTTTTCGCCTCGGTTCGGGCCTTATGGATGAGGTCCTCGGCCTCGTCGCGGGCCCTGGTGAGCAGTTGCTCGGACTCGCTGCGCGCCTGGCTCAGCGTCTGCTCGGCCGTGGCCTGGGCTTGCTCGGTCAATTGGTCGGCCCGTTCCTGAGCTAACACCAGCACTCGGGCCGCCCGCAGGTCGTGCTCCATGTCGGGCACGGGCTGCGAGGTGATCGGCGGCCGTATGGGTGTAGTTACCGGTCCCGGCGGTCGCGGCGGTCCAGGATTGGCCGGGATGTCGGTACTCAGCGCGCGTACCTGCTCATCGAGCTGCGCCACCTGTGCGCGCAGCTCGGTGTTGTCTTGGATCAAGCGGATCAGCTCGGCCTCCACGAGATCCAAGAAGTCGTCTACCTCGTCTTCGTGGTAGCCGGGCCGGCCTACTGGCGGCTTATTAAACGTAAAGCTGCGCACATCAGCAGGCGTCAACGGCATCGGTCCACCTCAAGCCCTCCTCACGGGTGCCGTAGCTGATGCCTGGGCTCCGATCTGCTCGCCGCCGGAGAAACCGGCTGCTGATCACCATCCCTGGCATGCCGGGGCCCGGATCGCACACCGGACTCCGCTGCAACACCTGCGAAAGATCCATTCACTCCCACGGTGCCCAGCTCGCCACCTGTCAAACCGGCCGCAGAGTATGCCTCCATCCGGCGGTGCTGACCAGCCACGTCCTCCATGCCTAGTTCTCCTGGTCCCCTCAGGCCGGGTGCGCTCGATGCAGCCACCCCGCGGTGGTGCCTGCTCGAGGGACCATGTCGATGCAAATCAACATCGTTTGGCGGGACATCGGCATTGATCCGCTCGCCCCACAGCTGATCGTAAATTGGCGTCTGACCCACGGCGCGACACCGTAGAGTCCCCCGCACCAGCGAAGGCATCAACAGGCTGTGTACGCCTGCTGTGGACAAACTGCTAACAGGAAACAGACACCACAAAGATCCGCTGGCCGCCCGTGATGGCCACGCCAAAGATCGCCGACCTTCCCGTCCTCACCTATTCAGCACAATCCACAGCAAGGTGCCGGTGAAACCCGTGCCCTCTACCGGGATGCCGATGGCGACGCCGGTTTGATATTGGCGTTGCGATGGAAGATGTTTTCCGGGTCGTAGACCGCCTTGGTCTGGGCCAGCCGTTCATATTTGACAGTTCCGTAGGAGGCCCGCACCCGGTCATCTTCGAACTGCGCAAGAGTGTTGACATAGGCGCCGATGCCGTTGGCGTACGGCATGAGGGCTCCCCACAACGACCGCACCCAGGACCGTTCGGCGTCCAGCAGTTCCGGCGTGGTGGCCAACCCGATGATGAAGATCCCATACCCTGATCGGCTCCCACCCCATGCCGTCTCGTGATCATCGACATCCTGGTAAGCGCCATCGAAGGGGATGATGAGTGCATGCGACAGCGGCCCGCAGTTGCTCGACGCGCGCTGGGTGAACGTCGCGATTGCGTCATCGGTCAGCTCATCGAGATAGAGGGCTTTCTCGTAGCAGCGCATGCCCCAGGCGTTGGCCTCGTCGAGCAGTTGCTGCAGCTCGAGGTAGGGCATCGGCTCCACGAAGTCGAAAAGCGGCGGAAGCGACTCGCGGACGCGGGCCGCGATCCGGGTGTGCTCGTCGCCGTTGCCGAACCCGGCGACCAGCACCGCGAACCCAGGCTGGAAGTGGTATTGCTCGGGAACGAAGGGCGCCGGCGGTGCGGTGATGGCACCCATGACGACGGTGACATCCCGGGAAGCAGCCGCGGCCAGTTCTCGGCCGAGCCGCAGTGCCTCGGCGCCGTGACCCAGGTCGAAGAAGAACAACCCGAAGTCGATCAATGGTCCGACCTCGTGCAGCCGGAACTCGAACTCGGTGACAACACCGAAGTTGCCGCCACCACCGCGCAACGCCCAGAACAGCTCGGGATGGTCCTGTTGCGAGGCGCGCAGGATCTGACCGCTGGCGGTGACCACTTCGGCCGAGACCAGGTTGTCGATGGCCAGGCCGTGCCGGTGACCCAGCCAGCCAAAACCACCACCCAGGGTTAGACCGCCGACGCCAGTGTGGCTGACTGTGCCCGCGGTTGTGGCCAAGCCGTGCGCCTGCGTGGCCGCATCCATGTCCCCCAGCATCGCACCGCCACCCACGCGGACCCGCCTTGCCACCGGATCAACCGTGACCGCGTTCAAGCCGCCGAGGTGGATCATCATCCCGCCAGTGCCTACCGCGGCACCCCACACATTGTGGCCACCACCGCGTACCGAGATCTCGAGGCTGTTGTGCCGAGCGAAGTTGATCGACGCAGCAACGTCGGCGGCCGACTCGCAACGCGCGATCACGGCGGGAAAGCGGTCGATGTCGCCGTTCCACACTGTCCTGGCGTCGTCATAGCCCTCGTCTGCCGGGAGGAACACCGACCCGATCATGGCGGCCCGCAAGGCGTCGATTTCTCCGGCGATGGTCAGAGTCATGGGATCCTCACTGCATGCTGGTCTGGACATCCGGTGATGACATCACCGATATCCAGAGCCGCGTTACGGGCTCCCTGATACGTCAGCCATGTGCTGAGGCGGTCAGTCGCAGCCTGATCACAAATTCGAACTATTTATGGTGATCTTGACGTAGCGATTAGTTCACCGCAGTCCTGCGCTGTTCAGCGTGATCCAGGGCAACCGTCTCGTAGCCATAGTGGCGCGGCCGTCCCCGCGCGGTGGTACCCGTTGACCGCGCCACAGCCGCGGCGACCACCTCTACAAGCACGTCTCGGGTCATACCGCAGATACCTCTCAGTGCAGCCTCGAGTCGGTACCGTGTCTCGGGATCTTCCTCGTTCACCGCAGCCTCGGCGAGTACCGCCAAGATCCGGTCGGCAAGCAATTCCGCGTTATCGGGTGACCCGCTCACCAGGCGAAGCGTGCGGTCAGTGACCTCGTTGACGACGTCATTGACGACCGGCGGCCCTGTGGGGACATCCCGTCCAGACCCGCCGCCGTTGACGGTGATCATGTAGGAATGACTACTCATGCGCACCAAAGAGTTCCGCACGCTGTCATACTGGTCCTCGGGAAAAACCCGCAGCGCCTCGCCAACCTCGATGCTGTGCCCGGTGCGCTGGAATCGCTCGATGACCCAGTGCAGGATCTCAAAATCGTCCGACCACAGCTCGCTCACGCGCACACTCCCCAAGTCATCAAGATCGGCTCGGAGATGAGGATCGTCGAGGAAACAAGAATCAGGCACGCACGGACGTGTCCCTTTCGTCCGGCCCCCGCGCCGTGCTGCATGCAGCGTCCCCCTTCTTACAGGACCGCCCGCCCGCCGACTGATTGCCTTAGCGGAGGCGGGATAGAGCCTATTCAGCGCACGCAGTCTAAGACCACGTCCGTGACGGCTTACGCTTTTAGTCATCGCCACGCCGAGACGAAAAAACGCCGCACATCAGATCGCGATACTGCTCTGAATATTTACAGTAGACGTCTCATGAGTCGTTAGCCAAACAATTGGTCGACCGGGCACCACCAGACCGTCGCCCTGGCCTGGCTCCCACCCAGCCCGTCCTCACCAGCCGTTCGCGGATGCAGACGGTGCTTGCCGAGGCATTCTTCAGCACAGGCTGCAACCAGAAGGCCGACATCTATCACGGAGAGTGATGTGATGCTACGGAAAGTTAGCGTTGAAATCGCTGGGGGGATCGCTTACTTTCAGATGCACGTGACCACGGGGAGTAAGGAGGCCAGTCGGACAACCGGGGGGATTGCTGACTGTGCGATGACGAGCTGCCGGTGTCGAGACCGGGGGGCACTGCCCGCAATATGTCGTGAGAACACATCTCCGGCACGCACATTACGATTCGATCGTGTCCTAGCTGACGGCGCGATCGATCGCTCACTTCGCTGTAGCTGCATGCGCATTGCCCAAGCTTGTCCGGGTTGCTGGCGTCTACGCTCCGCTATCGCATTGAAGGAGCGGGCATGAGGATTGCAGAGATTTTCACACAGGGTGGTGGCCATGGATACAAGGGTCATGACCACTACGACGGCTACGACTGGCATCACGGGGGCGCGTACCGCCCCAGTGGCTACTTCTACCGCCGCTACGGTGACTACTACTGCTACAACGACGGTTGCGGCTACAAACCCAAGGGCCGCTTCCTCGACCTAGGCCTGTAGTGACTGCGGCGTCGGCGGCGGTTGCATTCACATCGGTGACTGCTGCCCCGCCGACGCCACTTCACATGCAAGGCGCAGGCCGTCTTCTCACACTATTTAGCCGCCCGGCCCCGTTCACGTCGTGCTCGACAACCGGAGTCGATTGCCGGCCTGAGTTCAGCCACGCCTTCCGGCATTACCGGGCTACCAGGGAGTCGGACAGCCGGCGTAACCAAGCGCGGGCGGCGGGGTCATCGGCTTGCGGGTCAGGCGCGGCGGTCTCTTTCCTGCCGTCGAAATAGTAGCCGCTGACCCAGTCCAGATCAGGGTCGGTGAGCAACCACCAAACGACGTCGACACCCTCTTTGACCGTGCTCATCGGAGCCTGCTCGGCCTCGCGGACCATCGCGGTGTCCATCAGCGTGGCTGGGTGAACTGCGTTGACGGACACCCCGGTACCGACCAGATCCGCAGCCAGGTCAAAACTGGCCATCACCTGGGCAAGCTTCGAACGGCAGTACGCGGTGACACCGTCGTAATCGTGCTCGGTAAATGGATCATCCGGATCCAGTGCCAGCTGGCCAGCGGAGGCAACCTGCACGATACGGGCCGGGGCGGAGGCAACCAGCCGGTCGGCCAGCCGCCGGGCCAGCAGGTAACTGGCCAAGTGGTTGACCGCGAAGCGCAACTCGATGCCGTCGGCGCTGACCTCACGACCGGCGCCCGGCGCACCGAACCCCACCCCGGCATTGTTGACCAGCGCATGCAGCTGCGGGTAACGGTCCAGCACTTCGTCGGCAAGCCGGTGGACCTGCGCCAGGTCGGCGAGATCCGCCTGGACGGTGTCCACCTCGCGGCCGGTTGCCGCCCGGATCTGCTCGCGGGTGCGGTGCAAGCGCTGGGTATCGCGGCCATGGGCAATGACGGTGGCCCCCCCTGCTGCCAGCCGCTGGACCAGGTGCTGCCCGAGGCCGCTCGTGGCTCCGGTGACCAGCACGGTCTGCTCGCCGATCGGACGCATCCCACCTCCTTGATGTCGCCATCGAGATACCCGACCCGCCCTGGTCACTCACCACGGATCCGCGGTGATGTCCGTACCGGACCAGACAGTTACGTATAGCTACTGATTGCCCATCAACGCGCGCGCTAGGCACCGTAGATGGCGCATCAATCCGGCACTGCCCGCCTTCGTAGGAGTCTTCTATGTCTGATCCGATGAGCTTGGTGGAACTCGCCCAACAGCATGTGACGCTGTTGCCCGCCCGCACCGTTTTGTCCCTCCTCAACGCCAGCCCTGCTGACGGCACCGGCGGTACAGATCAGGCTGGACCGAATGGTAAGCCAGGACAGCCAGGCGCGCCTGGGGACAGTGTTCAGGGAAGTGGCAAGACCATCGGTCATGGCCATTTCGACCCGGCCGGCAGCATGGGGTACTAGCGTAGGGCGCATGTAACGCGGGTGCCCTGCGTGCCTCCAGGTGTGGGTGATCCGCATGCTCCCGGGTGCGGGTGACCCGCATGCTCCCGGGTGCGGGTGACCCGCATGCTCCCGGGTGCGGGTGACCCGCATGACGGCTGACGAGAGGTCGGTCCAGATGGTTCAGGAACGTGATGTGCTGGAGCGCATCCGCGAGCTGGTCGACGCTGAACACACCCTACGCAGGCGACTCTCGCAGGGTGAGGTCACCACAGAGGAGGAGCAGGCTCAGCTGACCACTCTGGAACAGCAGCTTGACCAGTGCTGGGATCTGCTGCGCCAACGTCGAGCCCGCGCGGCTGCCGGCCAGGATCCGGAAGACGTCCATGTCCGCCCGATCGACGAGGTCGAGGGCTACCTCAGCTGAACCGGACGCCACAGACCATCACGAAGCTGCGGCGACGACGCACGCCATGCACAACTCGCCAGACGTGATGCTGTTGATCGTGAGGCCGTCCGCAACAATCTGTTGCCCGCACAACGCTCGGGCGTAGCCACGGACCGTCGCGATAGTGACGTCGGCGGGGTGCAGTAGGTGCAGCTGATCGTGATGAGAGCAGCGCGCCCATCGCAGCTGCTCCAGTCCCGGCCGCTGCACCTGGGATTCGATCTGGCCAATGCGGGGACTGGACGGGTATCCAGCGCGCGCCCGCGGGGCGCTGCTGCCCGTTGGATGGTTACCCGTTTTCCTGGTGGAAAACTGGGGATCAGGCACCCGCAGGCCAGCTGAATGCTGGTTACCGTACGCCCGCGTGCTCGCGGTCAAGGCCGGCTCTGCGCGAGCCTGACGATCGTGCGGCGGCTGATCCACGGTTGACTCCCCCAGGTGGTGTGGAAGGCGACGGCTCCGCCTGTTTTCGGGGAGGTACAGGCGGGCCGCCGCCGCTTCGGACGTTCCCGACAATCTTCGCAACGGTCTTCTGGGTGATCTTACCGGACAAACCGGCACCCCCTCACCCCACGCTCGTTGCACGGTCAGGACCGTGGGTACTTATCGGACGGTTCGACGTGTATCGTGCGGGGGACTATACATGAGACGTCTCATGACAATTCCGGCGGCATGACATGGTGTCGCGTGGAGATCCAGCGCCGCTGCGCTGGCTGATCGGCGTGGAGTTGGCTCGTTACCGCAATGCGGCCAAGCTCTCACTCACCGAGGCCAGTGATCACAGCGGGATCAGCCGGGCCAAACTCGGCCATCTCGAAACCGGGCGCCAGCAGCAGGATCCGGACGATATCGTCCAGCTGCTGACGACATATCAGGTCGATCAGCAAGACATCGATCGGCTCATCTCCCTGACCAGCCGCGCCGACGAAGCCAGCTGGTGGGCACCGTGGGCTCAGGTGGTGCCGGACTGGCTAAAGACCTTCGTCGGCCTGGAAGGTCTCGCCGAAAGCGAATTCGTATTCGAGCCGATTATCATCCCGGGGCTGCTGCAGACCGAGCAGTACGCAGCTGCGGTTACCGCTAACACACCTCGGGTGCGGGCTGACCACAGCGAGCGGTTCGTCGGCTTCCGGATCGCCCGGACCCGCCGGCTCACCGACCCCGAACGGCCACTCAAACTCCATGCCGTTGTCACCGATAGCGCATTGCGGCTGGCGGTAGGAAACCCCGAGCTACGCCGGGCCCAGCTGCGGCACCTGCTCACCTTGGCTGAACTACCGACAGTGACCATCCAGGTACTACAGCCGGAAGACGGGCCGCATACCGCACTTACCGGCCAGTTCGTGGTGCTGGGCTTCGAGAACGTCCGTTCGATCGGATATGTCGAACTCCACGACGGCGCACTTTATCTCCAGGATGCAGATCAAGTAGAAACATATAACATGGTTGCAAAAGACCTGCAACGGGCCGCTCTCAACCCCGAGCGGTCCATTGCAGTGATCCAATCGATGCTTGAATCATGAATGTCGGAGACTCACCGTGACTGCCTCAGACTCCTCTGTCACTCTCTGGCGCACCAGCAGCTTCAGTGGCAACAACGGCACCTGTGTGGAGGTAGCCGTATTACCCAACGGACACATCGCGGTGCGGAACAGTAACCACCCAGGAGAGGGAATAGTGCTGTTTACCCGTGCTGAGATGAATGCCTGGATCCAGGGCGTTAAAGCAGGGGAATTCGACGACCTCGCCTAGCCTGAGGTGAGGGTACTTCGCTCATGAGCCGTGTTAGCGGTCCGCCAGGCGGATAGCTAACACGGCGATATCGTCGTCAGTCGGGGCGTCGACGAGGAGATCATCGCACAGCTGCTCGATGACCCTGTGCTGTGATGCTGCGACCCGCGCCATCAACGCGTTGAGGTTGTCGGTCAAGTCCCGGCCCCGCCGTTCGATCAGGCCGTCGGTATAGAGCAACAATGTCGACCCGGCAACCACACTGATCTGGGCCTCGCCCCGAGGCGGGGTTTTGGTGGTGACCAAAGCAGTGCCGCGGACGCGTTGCAGCAGCTGGACACCACCGGATGTGAGCAACAACGGAGGGGGGTGCCCGGCGCTGGCCCAGCGCATTACCCAGTGGTCTTCGATCCAGGTGAGGGTGCCGAACAGCAGCGTGGCGAACGGCGTGATGTTGAGCCGGACATTGATCGCTGCCAGCCGGTCCAGGATGGCGCCCGGCCCGTCGTCGCGGTCTAGCGCCAAGGCCCGCAAGGTCGCACTCAATTGACCCATTGCCGCTGCGGCAGTGATGTCATGGCCTACGACGTCGCCGATCACCAGCGCGATCTGGTTGGATCGACGCGGGAACGCGTCGTACCAGTCGCCGCCCACCTCATCACGCCCTGCCGGGCGGTAGCGAGCGGAGATCTGCAACCCCCTGACAGGGGGTGGTTCGACGAGCAGGCTGCGTTGCAGCACCAATGCCGACTCGCGGGTTGCCTGGTAGGACAGGCCGTGTTCCAAGGCGATCCCCGCGTAGCGGGCGATCTGCCCCAACGCATGCAGATCGTCGTCGCTCCACAACGGCCGGTCAGCCAGCAAGGCGAAGGACACCACCGCGACCACGAGACCATCCACGAGGACCGGGCCGACCACCAGGTGGCGCAGGCCACCGCGGAACGTAGCCACCGATCCAGTGTTGTGAGACCACTCCGGCGGCTCTGCACCGGACAAAGGTTGATCTACCAGGTCGCCCTGCCGGATGGCCGCGGTAATCGGATCACCGTGGCCGTACCAACGCAGGCCAGTCACCTTGGGAGGCAGCACGACCCCGGCCGCGCCTGCAACGGCCACCCGATCGGTCACCACCGGCAGCGGTGGATCAACGCCCGGGACAGCAGGGCGGGCAAGCAGGTGGACCGTGGAAAAGTCAGCGAGTTCGGGGACGACGACGTGGGCAAGCGCTTGCAGTTCTGCGGTCGGGTCCAGGCTGCGGTTCAACGCGTCACTGGCCCGCGCCAGCAACTCCTGGCGCCGGGCGTGGCGTTCCAGCTCAACGCGGGCCAGGACCCGGTCGGTGACCTCCACCGCCACCATGAGCACCCCGCGATGGTCAACTTCCTCATCGGCGGTGCCGGCAATCGCCGAGTAAGAGAAGTCGAAAAACCGCTCTCGTGGATCTTTCTCTCCTGGCCATGTCATGGTCAGCGGGGCCTCGGTGCGCCGGTACACGTCACCGTCGGCCAGTACCCGGTCCAACAAGGAGAAGAACTCATCCGGTAGTGCTGGCAGCGCCTGCCTGGCCGGCATTTCCAAAGGCGGGGTACCGAACAACGCGCGGTACGCAGGATTGCAGTACTCGACAAGGTGTCGGGGCCCGCGGGTGACCGCGATCGCGGCCGGAGCGGCGGCGAAGGCGTCCAGCAGCCGCCCGCGGCGATCGATGTCCTGATGCAGCGCGAGCTCGTTGACCACCGAGGTGGCCAACGCCTCCAAGGCTCGGCGATCCACCCGCCGCCACCGGCGCGGGCGAGTGTCGACCGCGCACAGGGTGCCGATCACATGCCCGTCAGGGTCGCGCAGCGGGCACCCCGCGTAGGCGGCGAAACCCAGCTGTGTCCCGTCTGGATGATCGGCAAAGCTGGGGTCCTCGGTAGCGTCCTCGACATACAGCGGTTGGTCGACAAACCAGCAAGAGTGACAGAAATTAGCGCCTACCTCGGTTTGCCAATATGTCGCAAACGGTTCAGTGATCCCGAACTGGCCCACCAGATGGGGCTGCGTATCAATCACATTTACCAGGGCGATCGGGGCGTCCATCACGATCGCGGCCAGCTCAGCGAGCCGGTCCAATGCCTCCTGGCTGGCCTTAGCCACCTGCAGCACCGCTGCCACTGCCGCAAGGCGGCCCGGGTCGACGAGCAGCTCGCGCGCAGGCACCAAACCAGTCTAGGAGAATGGGAGTCAGGCGCGCGTGGCGTCAATCTTCAGCCGTACGTAATCGATGACCGGTTCACCCATTTCCCGAGCCACAGCCCGAACAAAAGGGTGGCGGTGCTGTGCCGGCAGTTCCCGTAGCTGGGCACCGAGCACCACGGTAGCCAGGTAGGCCTCGAACTGCTCGCCGCCATCCAGAACCGCGAAATCGGGTACGAGATCCACGGTGATATCGGTGAACCCAGCGTGCTGCAGCCGGCGGGTGGTCTGCTCAACGCCTGCGAAGTTCCACCACCGCCCGCCATCGTCACCGGTGATGGTGCGCAATGCCGCGCGCACGCGATCGACATTGCCCGCCCCGCCAGCCTCCGCGGCGAATCGGCCGCCCGGGCGCAGTGATGCCGCCACGGTCTGGAACACCACGTCATGGTCGGGGAGCCAGTGCAGGGTGGCCACGCTGAGCGCGGCGTCCACCTGCTCATCGAGGGTCAGCGGTTCGCGCAGGTCAGCGTGCACCACGGTGATCCGGTCCATCCGGCCGGCCAGCCGGTGGCGCAGCTGGGCCAGCATGTGCGCGGATCCATCGACGGCGACCACCCGACCGGCTGGCAGCGCATCGAGGAGCAGTTCAGCGTCGCGACCCGTACCGCAGCCGAGCTCCAACACGGTCTCCTCGCCGGCTAACCGCAACCGGCGGATCGTCGCGCTGCCCCATCGCCGGTGCGGCAGCGGCAGCTGGTCATATGCGCAAGCATCCCACTCGACGAGTCGCATGGCCGGACCTCCTCGCCCGGTAGCCTACGCGATGTCACTCATAATATGAGATATAATTCCTATAATGTGAGATAACTACTGGGTGAACCATCCGGTGGCCAGGCGCGTAGGGTGTCACGACGTGCGCACGCTGCCGAGGCGGCGAGTACTCACATGGACCACCCAGGCGGCGGTGGTCGCCGGGGCGATGGCCCTCGGTTTACCCGCGGCCGCTCCCGGTGATCCGTTGACTAACGGCACCGCCGCTGGTGCAGCGCGCAGGCACGTCCGTGACGTCCTGCCTACGGTCTCGGCAGACGCCATCGCGTTGACCATCGACGACGGCCCTGATCCGCTGTGGACGCCCCAGGTACTGGACCTGCTACGCCGTAACCGGACACGGGCGACGTTCTCGCTGATCGGCAGGCAGGCAAAGGCGTATCCCGCCTTGGTAAAAAGGATCACCGCCGAAGGTCACAGCATCTGCAATCACAGCATGACCCATCCACGACCGTTTGGTGCTCGCAGCACGGCAGCAATCCAGCAACAGATCGAGGATGCCCAGGAAGCCATCATCAACGCAGGCGGGGTGGCACCCCGGCTGTTCCGGGCACCCGGCGGGGACTGGAGGGCCGGCGTGCTCGGCGCGGCTGCCAGCCTGGGACTGGTGCCACTGGGCTGGGATGTTGATCCGCGGGACTGGTCGCGACCGGGCAGCGACACGGTCACCAACCGGCTACTTACTGCCCAACCGGGCGATATCCTGCTGTGCCACGACGGCGGCGGTGATCGGGCCCAAACTCTCGAGTCGTTGCGCAACGTGTTGCCGGCGTTGAGCCACCGTGGTCTGCAGTTTGTGCCGCTGTGAAGACGGTGACCAATCTCTGCGGTGTGCTAACAGAACGTGGTCCGGCATCGCTAAGGGGAGTACAAGAGTTTGGCAAGGCGTGGGGGGAATCGTGCTCAGTCTGCGTAGCACCGTGGTGGCATTGGTGGCGAGCGGCGCGGCTGTCGTGGTGTTAGCAGCCGCGACCGCTGGGACGTTCCGGACCCCGCCGGTCGATCCACTGGTGCCGCAAGCCAACCCGGTCAACCAGCACGCCACGGCACAACAGCCGAACCTGATCCCCGCCCCGCGGCCGGCTCCAGCACAGCAGCCGGCCGCGGCTGCCCAACCTGCCGTAGCACCACCTCCTGCCGCTCCCCGGCCTGCTGTGACGGCCCAGCCGGTTTCTCATGCCACGCCTGCGGTACGCCAGCAGCCGGCGACTCGTCCGGCGGTCGTCCTCCGTCCGCCCGTACCTGCCCAGTCAAATCAGGCCCAGTCGAGCCCGGCGCAGTCGAGCCCGGCCCACGATCCAGCGCCCGTCAAGAGGCCTGGATCGGATCGCCAGGAGTTCTCCCCGCCGCCGCAGGCGCCCATAGCAGCCTCGCGGCCCCAAAGGTCCCAGACCGTGAATACCGAGCCGTGTGCCTGCGACGGCAAGATGCGAAGAGTTCCCACTCATTGGGACCCACCCCAGGACTGAACGGTCTTTCGCGCAACGAGGATGGTCACCTGCTCCCGGACCGGGCCTGGCGCGCAGAGGTGACTGTCACCCCACCAGGCCCATCCGGTGCATCTGGCGGCCGGCTGAACAGTGGTGTGGCCTGCGCCACCTCGCCAGTCGAACGGCGCCGCGGCAACGGCATCGGCTCGGAGTCGGTCGCTCGAATATCTGCCGGGGGAACATCTGCGTTGATGCGCTCGCCCCGGAGTTGGTCATAGATCGGTGTCAGACTCACGAGGCGACACCATAAACCCTGCCTCGCCGGCGTGATGTCCACATTATGTGTACAGCTTCGGGATACCTGTGGACGGATTTGCGCTCATCGCACACCGCAGCGCCCCGGCACCCAGGTTGATCATGACTTGCGTGCCGTTGCCGACATAGTCTGCCGTCAACGGCACCCAAACCGTGACCATCTTGCGTGGGGACACCACGCCACAATGCTCAGCAAGCTGAACTACGCTATCCAGCGCTAGCCTTGGCGTCGCTCACCTCGACCAAAGGTGCACCGCAGGCACAGGTGTAACTCCGGTCGCCGGATGGGCAGTGACATTCCTCTTGAATGAGAACGCGGCAGCCACATCCCTCATGCGCGCAAGTGAGCACCGTACCCTTGCTGTACTGCGTCACTTCTGGCCTCCCTAAAAGCCGTACTCGTATGCGCCGATGGGCATGTTACTCCGGTAGAGGTCACCTGGCTCCGCAACAGCGGATCATCAGGCCTTGCTGGCACCAAAAAGCCGGCCGAAGAATCGTTTCATCGCCGTCATCCACGCCTGCATGGCGATGCTGAAACCCTTCACAGGAACGGCTTCGCGGGGCGCAGCCTCCTCACCACGAGCGGAGCGCCCGATATCTTCTGCAAGGCACTTGGCGAAGCTCCGCATCAACACGCTCGTGACATCTTGAACCATGCCCCGGCCGAACTGGGCAGCAGCACCGGATAGCTGGATATCCTGAGCCACCTTCACGCGGGTCGAATTTCCCGAACCCGCCATCGTCGATGTCACCCTCATCTGGGCCTGGCCCTTGCCCTTCTCCTCCGAGCCGGATGCGTCCATCACGATCCGCTTGGCTGCCTCATCGCGCTCGACGATCCGGGCTGTGCCCATGAACTGCAGTTTCACCGGACCCATCTTGGTCGTCACGCGGCCCTTGTAGGTGTCGCCGTTGACATCGATGAGCTCAGCGCCCGGCAAGCACGGCGCGATCCGCGGCACGTCTTGCATGTGCGCCCACACCTGCTCAAGGGGTGCAGCAACCTCGAACTCGTTCTCTACCAGCATTGTTACTCGCTCTCCTCGTCACGGGATCATGACGTCATCCCCTGCTGTCCGGACTGCGTGGCAACCACCACGAGCGAGCTCATCGACCCGCGGTTCATGCGGCGCTTTGCGCAACCGCCGCGCGGGCCACGAGCACTGTAGCCGGATGACCCGTTTTGATAGGGTGCCAACCGCTGGTGATCGTTAAACCTGCCAAAGTGGGCGCACACAGAAAAGTGCGCATCTGACGGTCGTCACGGCTCCTTATCGATGGACACGTAGCCGAAGTGGTACCGATCGCTGGTGCGCGGGCCGTTGGGCGACTCGCAGAAGAGCCAGAACCCGTGGGCCGCGACCAGTTCTGCAACCAGCGCGTGCGGTGCTGGTTGGGAGACGGGAACGCCGGAGTTGATCGACTCCACGAGCCTCCCGAATGGATCATCGGAGATAACCTGACGAAGTTCGAGTGTCCAGTGAGCGGCCGCTGAGCTGCACCACACTGCGGCCAGCACGGCAGGCCGGATGACGTCGCCCGGCGCGGGTGACGGTGAGCACCCGGTGGGGTTGCCGGCAACGTGAGGGGCCGGTGCTGGTGGTCGGTCAGCGGTCAGAGTGCCCATCGTCTCCCCCACTGCGGTGCTGGCATCGGCCAGCGTCGGGTAGCAGTTGAACAGTCCCCGCACTCGGGTGATGTCCAGCGCACGCCGAACCACGCGATTGACCAATCCGCTGAGATGCAGTTTCGTCCCACCGGTCTGCTGAGCCAGCCAGCGTGCTTGCAGTAGGCAGGTCAGCCCGTTCGAGCTGAGGAAGCGCACCGATTGCAGATCGACGACCAGATGCTCGGGGGTCGCCGCCAATTGGTTGCACAGGCATCTTTCAAGCAGCGGCACGGTGCGCATGTCCAGGTCTCCGGCTACTTCCACCACGCAGACACCGGCGGCAGGGCACTCGATGGTGAGGTGGAACGGTCGATCCAGGCCGTACGGTAGGGGACCGTCGCCCGAGCATATGGCAGCGAGCGGGATTATCCCGCAAGAGCCACTGGTCGCGTGACCGTAGGTACCGAGGAGGTTGGCTTGCCCGCCAGGCGGATGATATATGGTGGCCACCTGTCCTGGTCCTCCTCGTGCGAAGGTGCACGGTCGGGCTCTTAAAGGGGCAAGCTTATCGACAGCCGGCAGCATCCGACCTGGTCGCGGAAATTTCCAGGAAACGACGGCTGGTGAGGATGCCGATACCGCCGGTGATGCCGGCGGAGCCCGAGAGGGCGCGTTGGCGGCGACTTGGACGGTGCCAGCCGCGTCACGACATCAGATCGTCGAACTCACCTGCTTTGATGCCGTTGACCCAGTGGTTCATCTCGGCACGGGTGAACATGATTACCGCGCCGCCGGGATGAGTGCTGTTGCGTACTACGATGTGTCCGTCGGGTAAGGCAGCTACCTCAACGCAGGTGCCGTTGTTGCCACTGAAGCTACTGATGCGCCAATGGATCATGGAGGGGTCTGAGGTCGACACGGGGTGCCTCCGAGCTCAATCGGTGTTTATGGGACAAACGCCATGAACTCCCCGACTAGTCCATCGCGAACCTCGTAACCAGGTTAGCTGCAATACCCCAGGGCTCTTGTCAAAATTTGAGACTCTCCTCGGTCCGTAACGGGGCCGGCAGTGAATGGCCACGCACGATCAATCCAACCGGGAACACACTCAGCACTGCGACGACTGCAATCGATCTGGATACTGGTTCGGCGCGGTGGTAGTTATCAGTATGCGCGGCACAGCGACCGCTCGTAGAGGTGCGGGCATTCGGTATCGTCGGGTCGATCCCCAGCAAGTTGGCCCAGGCTCGGGAAAGTGTGCCTGATAATTGCGGAACGTGTGGCTCTCCTGGTTCCCACCGGATCTCTATTCCGGCCGTATCGCATAATGTTTCTGCTTGAGACTCATTGTGTGCAGGCGAGTTGTCGTGCAGATGCGAAAAAGCATGCTGTCTGCGGTTTCTGCGGTTACGCCTTCTGGACGCCGAGCAGAAACTAATCAGGCAGCGTAAAGGTTAGGTCAGTGGTAAGCGTGGACCACGGCGTGGCCCTTGCCCCGACTGATCATCACTCGGTTGATCGGAAGGGTCAGCGAGAAGGCCACCAGGAGAGACAGCGCTAACGACGCCCAAAACAGCAAACTAGTCAGCCCGGCGTTCATCGCTCCGGGGACCAGGATCATCAGGGCGTTGTCGAGGATCTCCATAACGGTGATGGATACGGTGTCGGCGGCTAGGGCCACGCCGAGCGCCTGGCGAACGCCGACCCCGGCGCGCATCACCCCGCGCATGGTCAGCGCGTAGCCGAAGAAAAACGCCAGCGCGATGGACAGTACGACGGTGACCGCGTTGTGCAGCTCAGCGGCGGTGCCGATGACCATGCCGGTGACCTCGCCGATCGCGCAGCCCGTCAGGCAGTGCAGGGTCGCCTGCGCGGCGGCCGACCACGGCACCGACCGCCAGCCCGCAGTGACCGTCGTGGTGGAGGCGGTACGCGGTGGATGGTGATCCGTGCCGACGGTGGGCGGATGGTGCTCAGCCACGAGTGGAGCCTCCTTGATCTGGTCGTACTGGCGGCACCGTGCTGTCGGTGAAGCATCCTTATCTATATACCATATACCCCTATACCGTATCTAATTTATGGTGAACTCATGCTCGTGTCGAGTTGGATGCGCATCCTTATAGACGAGCGACTTAGCCTCGGCCGTGTACACCACCGAAGACTCCTGGCCGTTTGCTGGTCCTCGACTGCCAACCGACGATGAGCTCACGCCGTCCGGGTACAGGCATGCGGGGGGCCAGTGATGGCTAACCGAGGCGATGGTGCCCGGCTGGTGCTTCGCGGTCCAGTAGGTGGGGGATGGAACCGACTGAACCGCAGCTTTCTAGGCCTACTCAGCGAGCGAACAAGGGCCTGTCGGCCACCTATTCGGGACTTTGGTACCGATTCCGGCGCCGCGGGCCCGCAGCATCATGGATGGCGTCGGCTAACAGCAGCGACGGGCCATGTATAGATATCGGCGCTTGGAGGTGAGACTTGATCGGCGTGCCGATAACCGTCACTGGCGCGTCCCGAGCCTGCCGGTGGGTGGCGGTGGTGACCCTCGCGCTGGGCATCGTGGCCATGCACCACCTCGTCGGCACGCACTCTCACCCAGGTGGCCCACGGGGCAGCTCGCCCAGCATGACAATACCGGTCACGGCAGTCGGCAACGATGACAGCGACTTCGGTGCTGCCGCCGTGGTGCCCGCGTGGCCGGGCCCCCACGGTGGGCTGATGGTGCACCTGTGCCAAGCGATCGTGGCCGGGCTGGTACTGCTAATGGGGCTGAGCTTGGCATGGTGGCTAATCCCTGCACCCCAGTCCGGGCCGCCTGGCGGCGGACCAGGTAAGCCAACCAACCGGCAACGAGCTCCGCCGACTTCCTTGCGGCTGGCCTACCTCGGGGTCCTTCGACTGTGACCGGTCGGTGATCGCCTTTCCCGGCGCGATCACCTCATCCGACGTCACAGCACGCTCACTCGTGCCTTCAGCATGAGAGTTACCGAAGGAGACCGATCAACGATGAGTATCCATAGGATGGCCACCGCACTGGTTGCAGCGGCCGCAGTGGGAGGGCTGGTCGCTGGCTGCGGCGGTAACACCGCCACCAGCCCCAGCACCACAACAGCACCGGCGGCAAGCAATGCACCGGTCGCGAGCCAGCAGCAACACAACCAAGCCGACGTCGTGTTCCTCCAGAACATGATCCCTCACCACCAACAGGCCGTCATGATGTCCCAGATGGCTCTCACCCACGCGACTACACCCCAGGTGAAAGATCTCGCCACCCGAATCCAGGCCGCACAGCAATCCGAAATCGAGCAAATGCGTCGCCTGCTGGCCACCTGGGGTATCCCGGCCAATCCCAGCGGCATCGGACCCATGGGCGGCATGGGCCCAGGTCAAGGACCCGGGATGATGAGCGGCACCACGTACGACCGAACGTTTCTCCAAAACATGATCGTCCATCACCAGAGCGCGATCGAGATGTCCCAAACCGAGCTGGCCCAGGGCAGCAACCCCGAAACCCGCCAACTCGCCGAAAAGATCATCACCTCGCAGCAGGCAGAGATCAAGGAGATGCAGGGACTGCTTCAACGAATCTGACCACGCATGACAGCGGATGGGTCGCGGCGGCACCGCTGCCGCGACCTATTCAGCGGATGGCCGATACACCCCACTCGATGCCCCACTGATCTTGTGTCGAATCCAGGGTGTTACTGGCTAGCGGCCGAGGTGACGACGCGGTTCGGCTGCGCGTTGGAGGCCGCATCGTTGGGCGAGTCTGCGCGACGCGTGATTTGCTGGGCGCACTCGCGTAATGATCGGGACCTCGGGCCAGTGCGAGCGCACCCACTGAATGGCTGCGCTGGCGACCTCGCTGCCGATACCGCGTCGCCAGTGTTGTGGTGCGAGCCCGACAGTAAAGATTGAGTACCCGCCGGAGTGCAACGTTTGCGAATTCAGGCCGCAAAAGCCGAGCAACTCGCCGCTGCCGGTGGCCCGGATGGTTCAGTATCCCGCGCCGTGGCGCTGCCACTGGTCAAGCCAACGGCCGAACAACTCCTCCCCGTTGGCGCGGCTGGTGATCGCGTCTGATGGATCGCGTGCGCAGGGGCGTGGATGGCGTTGATGTCCTCAGCGCCCGGACTCGCAGTGTCAGAGATGGCGTCCGGAGATCCATGCCGCGAATCTATCGGTGCAGGCAGCCGAGTGTGGCCGGCTGAGGCCCGCCGGCCACGCCGGGCCGGAGGCAGAGGCGCGGGCCGGCAAGGCCGGCAAGCGGCGCGCGGAGCGCGCCGCCTTGACGACCTGCGTGACCATCTCAACCGGTTCTCCGAGACAGGGCCGGACGGTCTGGTGTTCATCGGTCCGTCCGGTGGCCGGCTCCTGCGGCGCAACTTCCACCGGCTGTGGACCAAGGCGCTAACGGACGCCGAGATCCAGGATGAGGATGTCCACTTTCACGACCTGCGCCACACCCAAGGCACCTCACGCAAAGCATTGCCACCAGCGGAATTCGATGCTGGATGTGGAAATTGTGTTTGGCGTGCGTGATTGCACGCGCTGTTCGCAACGATTGATTCGTTGTCCCCTTGACTGTTTCAGGGGACTGCTTCAGGGGCGTGGTGAAGCGCGGTCTCGTAGGAGGGGGATGACCTCGGTGCCGAGGCGGGTGATGTTTTCCAGGGTGCGGGTGCGATCGCCGGTTCCTTCGACGAGGAGGATGAAATGGCTGATGCCGGTTTGCCGGGCTGTTTCTCTCAGGGTGTCTCGGCAATGCTCGATCGTACCGACGGGGTGCAGGCGGCACAGTAGTTCGGTGTATTCGTGGGGGTCGCGTGGGTGGTGGGGTTTCCCATCGGCGCGGCGGTAACCGGCCAATCCGGGTCCAAGCCAGCGGGGCAGGCAGCGTCGTATGGTGGTCAGCGCCTCGTGCTGGCTGTCGGCCACGTAGGCCAGGCTGGCTGCTATGTGCCGGCCTTGGCCTGATGCGTGCTGGTGGTAGTGGTCGATGAGGGCTGCTTTCTCGATGTCGTTGGCGTGCATGCCTAGCAGCATGGGCAGGCCACGTTGTCCGGCCAGTTTCGCGGTGGGTGTGGTGGTGACGGCCACGATGACCTCAGGGCGCGGCTGGGTCCGTGGCCGCGGGACGATGTCAACCTCAGGGAAACAAAATTGTGGCCCTGTGGCGGCGACGCGGGGATTGGTCAGCGCGGCGAGCAGCAGGTCCAGGGCCTCGGCAAAGCCGTGTTGATGGTGGTCTAGGCCGGTGCCGAATACCTCGAGGTCGATCCACGGGCCACCCCGGCCGACACCAAGGTGAAAGCGGCCGCCGGAGAGTTGGTCGAGCAGTACGGCTTGTTCGGCCAATGCGACCGGGTGCTGGGTCGACAACACGCTGACTGCGGTACCGAGTGCGATCCGCTGAGTGGCGCCGAGCAGGTATCCCGCCAGGGTGATTGCGGAGGGGCAGATTCCGTACGACATGAAATGGTGCTCTGCGATCCACACGTCGTCGAAACCGGCCTGCTCGGCAGCGACCGCGGCAGCCACCGTGGAGTCCAGCACGGTGGTGTGGTCCTGGCCGGGAAACTGGGCAGCGAGCAGAAACACTCCGAAACGCATGAGCTGTGCCCTCGGCGCGAGGACGGGTCAGGGCCGCCGCTGAGGCGAGCGCCAGGCCCTGACCCGTTGGATGAGGAGCGGGATGATCAGCAGTCGCGAAGTTCAGGGCTCTGGTTGAGCAGCTGGCCCCGGGGGGAGATGAACGCCTGGTAGCGGGCGCCCCTGGTGGCGGCGGGTCGGAATGCGGCGACGCGGTGGCAGTTCTGGAAGGCCAGTTTCACCCCGAAGTGGCGTTCCAGGCCGCCGCGGATGGCATCGGAGGCCAGGGCGCGCAGTAGCTGGCCACGCTCGGATTCGCTGGGAGGGGGTATCTCGTGATCGGCGAATTCGGCGGTTTCCCCGGCAAGTTCCAGGTCGGCCACGACGCTACTGACGACCTGCCAGGCGTATGGCAGCGAGTGCCGCACGCACTCAACGAAGTCGTCGTCGTCAACCTCGCCGTGTCGGGCACTCTCAAGCAAAGCGACGGGAACGTCAAGGGACATGGCTTCCTCCAGTATGAATTGCGTACGAGGTATCAAACATGGTCACGAGAACGCAAACCCGGCAACTCCAGCGCTGCGGGACCACGAACAAAGTCGGGGTCGGCCACGTCACACCCGATGCGATCGTGGACCCTTGCGGCGGCGTTGCGCAGGTGAAATTCGACGGGCCTGGCGCCGTGTAGCACGTTCTGTTATTGAGCAATGTCGTTTCGGGGGCAGATTGGCTCGGTCTCCCTCGTTTCCGGGGGTAATTCTGTACACATCGGGGTGTCCTTGACGAAAGAAGTAGACACTGCACCCGATCGGGTATCGAGGGGTACGCTACCTGGTAATGAACACCATTGCAAAGTTCTCGATGCCGGTAGCCGGACGGCTGATCGGGACGCTGTCGGCGCCTCGCCCCCTGGTGCCGTCGGATCGGACGGGTGGGCCGAGGGTTCGTCGCGCAGAGCTGGGCTCCCGGTGAGCCGCCCGGGCCGCCTGGTCCTCGACGCGCTGCGCGGGCGGGGACCGGCCGGTAACTGCACAGGACCTGCACTGGCAGCTCAAGTTCGGCAGTCGTGCGGCCTCAGCCCGTCAGAGCGCTCCGGGGTTGAGCACTGTCTATCGCATCCTGGCGATCCTGGCCGACCACAAACTGGTGCATTGCTTTCACTGCGACGGACAGACGGCTTACCGTCTCTGTGCACCACATCGCCTCGATCACCTCGTGTGTCGGTGCTGCGGACGCGTCCAGGAACATGCCTGTGACCAAACCCCGGAGTGGTCACGCGGCTGGTCACCGAAGATGGTTTCACTGCCGGCGACTACCGGACCGAGGTAGTCGGACTGTGCACGGCATGCCGCGCCGATCCTGGCGCTCAGCCCCACCTCGCCGCCTGTCCGGCCGCCGACGAACACCAGCAGAAACGCCGCCACAGCGGCGACGTCGTCCAATGATCACCTGCCGCGGTTGCCAAGCCGTTCGCGATGAGGGGCGCGGCGCGATCGCACCATCGGTACGGCGATGATTCACCGAATGTGGCCACGCAGTCTGGCAAATCCGCCCGACACAAAGCTGGTTGGGCGAGCTGCCCGTGCCAGGTCAGCCAAATGAGGTGGCCCATGACGGGTCAGGAGGTCGGGATGGTGTTCAGCGCGATCGTCGGCAGGGCGGCGCAGTTGGTGGCGACGGGGCTGGCTGGCGCGGTGGCCTACGACGGACTCAAAAAGGCGCTGCAGAGCAAAGTCCTGCATGACGCGGCGGTGACGGTCACGGCAATGGGCCTGCGCAGCCTCCGGGTCGCCGAGACCGGCGCAGAGAAGGCCCGGTTGACCGCTGCTGACATTGTCAGCGAGGCCCGGGAAAGAATCGGCGAGCAGGCTGCGCCGCCGATGTCGGCTACCCGCGGGCACAATCATGGTGGGTAATCCAGTCGCGGACGCGGGTGTGTCACTGCGGGTCTCCCGTACCGTTGCGGCACCAGAGTGGATCAAGGTCGTGTCTGATGCTGCCGGCCGGGTGCGTTTTGCCACGCCCATGCTGGTCGCCACGCCGGCACATGCAGTGGTCGTGGAAAACGCCGTCGCCCTGGTCGCCGGAGTGCGCCAGGTGTATGCCTTTCCCCGGACCGGCAACGTCGTGGTGTGGTTCGATCCGGCACGCTGCGACCGCACTGAACTGCTCGAGGCCATCGACCGGGGCCTGCGCGCCGACCCGAGCTCTGCCGCAACCCGGTCACCCCGCTCAGCGGAGGCAGGCTACGGCGATCTGGTGCGGCTGGTGGCCGGCGGTCTCGCGCTGCTGGTGCTGGGCACCCGGCGTTACCTGCTGCGGCGCTCACCCCTGCTCGGTCCGACCGGCCGCCTCGCCGCCACCGGCGTCACCATCTTCACCGGTTACCCGTTCCTGCGTGGTGCCCTGCGAGCCCTGGTTGGGGGGCGCGCTGCCGGTACCGACGCGCTGGTCTCGGTGGCCACCGTGGCCAGTCTGGTGTTACGCGAAAACGCCGTCGCGCTGACCGTGCTGTGGCTGCTCAATATCGGCGAATACCTCCAGGACCTGACGCTGCGGCGAAGCCGACGCGCGATCTCGGAACTGTTGACCGGAACCCAGACCCGGGCCTGGACGCGGCTGGTCGACGGCACTGAGGTACAGATAGATATCGAACGCCTTAGCCTGGGCGACGAGGTCGTGGTGCACGAGCAGGTGGTCCTGCCGGTCGATGGTGTGGTCATCGAGGGGGACGGCATCGTGGACCAGGCCGCGATCACCGGCGAGACCCTGCCCATCTCGGTCGGTCCCGGGATGCCCCTGCCCGCCGGATCGGTACTGCTGCGCGGGCGGCTGGTGGTGCGGGCCAGCGCTGTGGGCCAGGACACCACGATCGGGCGGATCATCAATCGCGTGGAAGAGGCTCTCAGCGACCGGGCACCGATCCAGACCGTCGGGGAGAACTTTTCCCGCCGTTTCGTACCCGCATCCTTCATCCTGGCCGCGGCGACTCTGCTCATCACCCGCGACCTCGGGCGGGCGATGACGATGCTGCTGATCGCCTGCCCCTGCGCGGTCGGGCTGGCTACTCCGACCGCGATCAGCGCGGCGATCGGCAACGGTGCCCGGCGCGGCATCCTGATCAAAGGTGGAGCGCACCTGGAAGCGGCCGGACAGATCACCGCGATCGTCTTTGACAAAACCGGCACCCTGACCCTCGGCCGTCCCGTGGTCACCAACCTGGTGTCGTTCGACGATGCCTGGTCCCCCGAGCAGGTGCTGGCCTACGCGGCCAGCTCGGAGATCCACTCCCGGCATCCCCTCGCGCAGGCCGTGATCCGCTCCACCGAAGAACGCCACATCACGATCCCGCCGCACGAGGAATGCGAAGTGCTGCTGGGCCAAGGCATGCGCGTGCAAAGCGATGGCCGCATCCTGCTCATCGGCAGCCCCGAACTGCTGCAAGCCCAAAACGTCACCGTCAGCCGCAATGCACGCAACTGGGTAACCCGGCTCCGCAAGGCCACCGAGACCCCCCTGCTACTTGCCGTTGACGGGCAACTCGTCGGCCTGGTCAGCCTGCGCGACACCGTGCGCCCGGAGTCGCGTGCGGTGCTCGACGCCCTGCGCGCCGATGGAGTGCGCCGCACCATCCTGCTCACCGGTGACCACCCGGCCACCGCCGCCGCGGTAGCCGCCGAATTAGGCATCACCGAATTCCACGCCCAGGTGATGCCCGACGAAAAACAGGACCTGGTCCGCGCCCTGCAAAGCCAGGGGCACACGGTGGCCATGGTCGGAGACGGCACCAACGACGCCCCCGCGCTGGCCCTGGCCGACATCGGCATCGCCATGGGCGTGGCCGGCACCGACGTGGCCGTGGAAACCGCCGACGTCGCGCTGGCCAGCGAGGACCTCAGCAAACTCCTCGAACTGCGCGACCTCGCCCGGCGAACCCTCGCGTTGATCCGACAGAACTACGGCATGTCCATCACGGTCAACGCCGCAGGGCTGCTGGTCTCTGCCGCCGGCGCCATGTCCCCGGTCGTCGCGGCGATCCTGCACAACGCCTCGTCAGTCACCGTGGTGGCCAACAGCTCCCGGCTCATCCGCCACCAGCTGCCCCCTCGCGGCTCACCCCGCAGCGCAGCGAAGCAAGGCCAAATCAGCAGCAGTGCTGGCCACGCCAAGATCGTCACCCTTCACGGGCAGCGATCCCAGCCACCACAACCCCAATAAAGGGGGTCAATCCACGACACGACCGGACACGGTGGATTAGGGTTGGCAATCTCACTTGACCTACACGCGCCGTCTTTTGCTGCGTCAGCTATCGGCTTCCGTGCCCGAGCCAGCGCAACAGCAGCCGTCGCGCTGGCTTGCCTGGTCGCCGCGGCGTCGCGTGGATAAACGTTACCTAGGAAACCTAGGAAAAATTGTTAACGTGGCTGGTATCGGCTCCAGGGTTGGTGGTGCCCGTGTCTGCTGGGTGCTCCAGCAATTTATCCATGGCGTCGACGGGATTGTAGGAGCTTTGCAGCCATGCTACGACGCCTTCGACGTCTGTAAATGTCTCGCTAGCGAGTTTTTTCAAGTTGCGCACGGCAAGGACTGCCACGTTCGCCTCGGTGCCGTTCGTGGATTGTGTCATGATCGCTGATTTCTCCCGTTAGCCGTTGGGGCAGAGCTGCCAACATAGCAATTTAATGAAATTCTGACTAATAAACATATCTAGATCTGAGCGCGAGTGTATAGGAACTGGAGATAGTGAGCGGCGCTCGGAACTGGGTCGACGCTTGGACTCTTGAGAATGAGGAGCAGGTTTTGTGCGGGGTGCGGAGGCAGATTGGTCGGCGCGAGCGCGGTGTTGGACCAAAAAATGGCCTCTGACCGGTTTCGACCCCCGTGATTGTTCCTCGGGTGGCCAAACCCGGCCTATCGCGAGGGCTGATCCGTCCGTGCAGTAGCGAAATCACCCTCGTGGACACGGTGCTCGGGGATTCCCGGCCACCGTGGGCTGACCCGTCATCAAAGCGCGAGGTGGAACGTTTCGAGCGCGCTGGCGCGACCCCGCGGGTAATCAGCTCTCGAAGGCATTCCCCACAAAACGCGAGGCCAGTGCTTTTCTGGCCGACATTGAAAGCGCGATGCACCGTGATACATACGTCTCCCCAACGCAGGAAAGCTCCGCTTTCGTGTCTACGCTGAGCGGGATGCAACAGATACTCGGCTCGGCCGCAGCGATTGTGGTGGCTGCCATCCCGGAGACGTGCTCACCGGGCGAGGACGTGCTTTTCACATTGACAAAATTTTTCTAGGAGGCCAACGGCATCTCGTTGTTGAGCATTATTTTTATTCGGCCGAGATGGCCTTCAATGTGTGCGGATGGGGATCTGTCCAGGGCTAACGAGTGGCTGCGGTTGCCATTGCTAGGTAAACGCCGGGTTCCTGTTAGTCGGGCAGGGCGTTAGATGTCGTTGAATTGTGCGAGCCGGGTGGGACGAACCACCGTGAGTTGCACTTACGGTCACGACGACTTCCCCGCTCTCATTTGTTGGAGTGACCCCTTGTCCCGCATCGGCTCCCGCGTGCTCGCCTGCCTCACCGCCATCACTTTGCTGGCTCCGGTGCAGGCGCTCGTCGCCTCACCTGCCAGTGCCGTGGCGCCCACGCCCGGCAACATCATCGTCTCGCGCCTCGGTGATGGCAGCAGCTCCTTGGGCAGTGCTGCGACCCCCGTGTTTCTCGATGAGTACAAGCCCGACGGGACCTTCGTGCAGACGACGGCGCTTCCGACGGCGGTTGCCGGGACGCAGCGACGTCTCACCATGAGTGGGTCTGCCAGTTCCGAGGGGGCGTTGTCGTCCGGACGATGGCAGGCGCGGTACCCGGACCGGACGGCAAACTTCGGCCCGCACCGCAGACCTTCGAGCGCAAGGCCGATGCATCGAAGTGGTTGGCCGACAAGCGGGCAGAGATCAACCGAGACGAGTGGCTTGACCCGGGTGCAGGGAGGGTTACTGTCCGAGATCAAGGAACCGGTCATTCGGCAGTGGCGTAGCAAACTGCAGGATGCTGGCGTGGGCGCAGCGACTCTGGCCGAGGCGTACCGGCTGGTGCACTCCATCTTCAACACCGCAGTGGACGACTTGCTCATCCGCCGCAACCCATGCCGCATCAAGGCAGCCGGTCAGGACAAGGCACACCAGCGGTTCGCGCTGACGATCGATCAGGTGTTCGCAGTGGCGGATGCAATCCAGCTGCGCTACCGGCTGCTTGTCTTGCTTGGTGCGCTGACGAGCTTGCGGTTCGGCGAGTTCGCGGCGCTGCGACGGCGGGACGTG
>JAJPIR010000105.1 GCA_021324675.1 Actinomycetota bacterium | reverse complement strand
CGGCGCTTCCACAGCGTATAAGCGAACTGGGTGATCGGTTGATCGATGTAGCTGGGTACGTTCTCGAACCACTCGGTGCTGTTCATGGCCGCATTTTGTAGGTCCAGGATGTCCGCACGCCGCTTCTGTTCGTAATGCGCCAGCGCCGCCTGGAGGTCATCGTGGGCTTCGAGGCTGTCGGCCAGCCCGACGGCATCCTTCATCGCCAGCGTGGTGCCCGATCCGATGGAGAAGTGCGTGGTGTGTGCCGCATCGCCCATCAACACGACGTTGCCGTGGTGCCATGAGCTGTTGGTGATGCGGGTGAAGTTCAGCCACGGGATTTTGCCCAGATCGCGCATCGAGTTCATCAGGGCATGACCGTCGAGATGGTGTGCGAAAATCTTCTCTAGCTTCTTTATGCTCTCGTCGGGATCTAGCGTGTCAAAGCCGAGCCCGCTCCAGGTATCCGGGGAGCACTCGACGATGACGGTGGTGGTGTCGGCGTTGTAGGGGTACGAGTAGAACCATATCCAGCCGGCGGGCGTCTCTTCGAAGGCGAACAAAAAGGATTCGAAGATCTTGTGGGTACCAAGCCAGAGGTACTTGTTCCGCCCCACCACCGCGTCCGTCTGGAAGTGCTGATGAAGCGACCGCCGGATACGGCTGTTGACGCCATCGCAGGCAACCACCAGATCGGCGTCAGCCACCTCGGAAAGATCTTTGACCTCGCGCTCGAACTGTATGTCAACACCGAGTTGGGTCGCTCGATCAACCAGGATGTCGAGAAGATGCTTCCGGCCGATGGCGTATCCGTATCCCCCGAGATGCGCCCGCTCCGTGCGAACGTATACCTCCTGGTTGTGCCATGAGGCGGGATTTTCGAATATTCTCTGCGCGCTGACCGGATCGTTCTTGTAGAGGCTGTCGAGTAACGGATCGGAGAAGGTAACCCTCCATCCGTGTGTCACCCCTGCTGGATTGCGTTCGATCACCGTGATGTCATGGGTAGGGTTGCGCAACTTCGCCGAAATGGCGAAATACAAACCCGCGGGGCCGCCGCCGACGCACACGATTTTCATACCGTCTTCCGCCTCCCTCATCGACGGTGAGCGAATGGATCTAACAGGGCTTGAAGCGACGACAAACGCGGTTTAGCCGGAGGATACCCCGGCCTTGGTGGACGGCGAGGCGGCAATGTCACCACCCTGCCGACGACCCACATGCCCGCGCGAGCCGCGTAGCAGGCTTTGCGCCTTGCGGAACAGTCGGCGGCCGGTAGCCGAGCGCCACGCAAGGTCGTAGGCGATCCGCAGCGGCGCAGGTCTGATCATTTCCACCGCAGGGGGGTAGCGGAATGCAGTACCGCCGAAAGTGACTTTGGGCTGATCCGCGGTGGGCAGCGAGTCGGCGTCACGCTCGGCTCCGTCCAGCAGCGCGGCCAGCGTCTCAGGGCGCAAGCCGCCAAAGTCGAACCAGCGGTATCCCTGTGCCTTGGCCCACTTGATCAGCTCCCATCGGATGGCCGCCGGAACGGATAGCCGCATCGCTTCACCGGAGCGGTCAAACCCCGACAACCGGCCGCGGACCATCTCACCGCATCCGGTCATCAGATCCACCGCGACGGGCACACCATCCACCTCACCGACGAACATCACGACATGTCCGGTGGCAGCCAGTTCCCGGTACAGCGCGGTGATGTAGTCCAGCGGCAGCGGGGTGTATCCCTGGTGCTGGGCCGAACTGGCCATCAGGTCAGCCAGGAGTGCGACATCGGCCTCGGTTCCGGGCCGGACCCTGACCCCCCGCGCTTCCCACCGGTTGGTCCACGACTTGAGCCGCTTGCCGAACCTGCTGCGGATCACCGCGAGGTCCTCGGTCAAGTCGATGCGGATCGAACCCTGCGGGGCAATGCCCGCCGACGAGTGCCGGAAACCGCGGCGGATCAGCTCATTGCTGGTGTCCTCGGCGCTCTCGGGGGGTTGGATGAACAGGATGGGCAGCCGCCGGCGGCTCAGCATCGCGAGAGCATCGACGAGCGCTTGACGGATGTCGTCAGCAGCGGGTGCCCCGGGCGAGACCAGGGGACCGTACGGCAGGTAGCCGACCGAGCCGAGTACGGGAAAGCGGCGGGTCAAGATCTGCGCACCGCCGACCAACTCACCGGCCTGGTACGCCAGCAGGTACAGCGGGGTGAAGCCGACGCGGCTGCGCAATCCTCCCCAGACGGACAACTGCGTGACGTCGGTGCCCGGGGTGTGATCCACCAACCGGTCCCACGCATGCAGTGCTTCAGGGCCGGGATCTTCCCTGATGGTGACGTGGATCTGCTGGGTACCACTGTTGTGACTGATCCCCATGGCGGCTCGATCCTGTGGTGTCGTGCCTACCGGAGCGTTCGCTCCGACTCGCGTCATCATCATGCCGAGTCCGGGCCACCAGCCGAGTCCTGCCACAGTTATCCACCCCCGAGAATTGCCAAGCAGCATCCCCTCGCGATGCTGCTTCGGCTTCGGCGCCCCATGCTGAGCGCACGCGTATCCCAATCACCCTCAGCTATGGTGTCGTCACCGCACGGTCAGTCGTTACGTTGTACCGCAACAGCGGTGGCAGCTCCTCAATACAGTGCCGACGGGTGGTACGGGACATGCATTGCCGAGCCGGTGCCACGGGCTTGCTGTTGCGGGCTCCCGATGTCCGGCGCCGGCCGCTGGTGTTGCTGCAGTGCGGGGGCAATCTCTGGGAAGACCGGTGGGGGGTGCCGGGCGGGCCGCACCACAGCGACGAGAACCCCGCCCAGGCCGCGCTGCGCGATGCAGCTGACCAGGCCGCCGTGGACCCCGGCGTGGCGCGCGTTCGGGGAGCGCTGGTGCACCAGCCCGGCGGCGAAGGCTGGTCGTTCACCAGCGTGGTCGCTGACACCACCGAACCGCTGCCGCTGCGTCCCCACCCCGCCGAGCTGGCCTGGGTACCGGAAGACGATGTCGCTGAGCTGGACTTGCATCCGGTATTCGCGGCGATCTGGCCTGAGCTGCGGGTCACCGAGATAGGAGTCGTGGTGGACGCCGCCAACGTCGTCGGCTCGCGCCCTGACGGCTGGTGGAAGGACCGGGCCGGCGCCGCCGAGCGCTTGCAACGTGCGGTGGCTGCAGCCGGACCTGGAGTCTTTCCCTGCCCGCAGGGCGGCTTCGGTTGGATGGCCAGCCCTGTGCTGGTGCTGGAAGGCGCCGCGGCCCGAGCCCCTGATGTGCCCGGCGTTGAGGCAATCCGTGCTCCTGGCGTCGGCG
>JAJPIR010000017.1 GCA_021324675.1 Actinomycetota bacterium | reverse complement strand
GTTGTTGAAAAAAGCACATACCATCTATGAAGAACTTCGCGTTCCATTCGCCGCCGAAACAGTTCACGCGACACTGTCCCAGCTCAACCGTCCTTCAAGCAACGATCAAGCATGTAAACCTAATGCGGTTTGAGTCGATAGAATTCGAGTACGGGTGACCTCGACGAGGCACAGGGAAAGGGACGGAAAGGCTGCCAAGGGTCTGGTCGTTAACCAGGACACGAAGTCTTGTTTGTTAGTCCAGGTAGTCGCGCAGCACTTGGGTGCGGGTGGGGCCGCATCGCCTGGCGCGAGCGCGATGATCCCGGCGCGCAGCGGCTGGCCTGGCTCACTCGATCACGATGGCTCTCGGCGGCGAATCGTGGCACGCCTCCTCGGGCGTGCCCTAGCCACTCTCATTTTGCTGGCGCCATCACTCTTATTTCTGCATAGCCGCTGGCCAGTCACTGACACATTTTCGGCGCTCAACACTCCGTGGCCGACGGCCCCACCGTGACTCCGTTCGTCTTGGCCGCTTGCGTAAGGGATGCAGTAGGACACAGAAGATCAACAGCGGAGCAAGATATGGCGTAACTACCCGTTACGCGCGTCATTGGCCACGTGTGATCGTGGCCGCGGCATGCGTTCGGTGGGCGCGGCCGTCACCGGGTCCGCATCTGCCTTCGGCGTCTTGTTCCACCACGCATCTTGGTTCCATAGCGGCTTGGCAAACGCTTTGCGCCGTCGCCTTAGTCGCGCGATTGGTGGTGGTGACCTCTGTCAACGACAGGCGTGATGTTTGCCTCGATATGGTTACACTCGGCGGTGGTAGGTCCTGTTCCCGCCGGGGGTGGTATTTATCCGATCTGTTTGATGGGGATGGATTGGCCGGGGGGTCTAGTCGCTCTGCCGCCTTGTGGTTGGAAGCTTAGTGTTCCGGAAGCACCGGGTACTGCGTAGGATAGGTTTAGGTTGCCGAGTTGGACGGTGACGTCCTGGGCGGTGGGCAGTTGTGTTGGTCTACCTTGGGCGGCAAGGCGAACAGCTTTGGCGGCGGTGGCAAGTGCGTCGTGATGTTCGATGGTATAGCCATCTATGTCTTCCTCTTTTAATCTCAAAGTCTGGTAGGCCTTGAGAAAGTCTGGGTAACCGGGGGCGATGGGATCTGCCGAGGTTGCGACGATTACCTTGACGTTGCTGCCGTGAATTATTTGCTGCACGGACTTAAATGTGTAAGGGAACGCGGTTGTGGCGGCCAGGATGGTGAGTGCTTGGTTTTGGCATGTCCGGGTTGCCAGTGCCTCGGTAAATTCTTTTAGGTCGACTGATCGCCCAGCGTAAAATACCATACTTAGTGGATTTTTTGGGTCGTTGGCAGCGTTGCATAGGTTTGTCACGATAGGGACAAAGACGTCGGGTTGTGCGGGACCTCGTTGTGTGCGTCCCCGGAATCCTTGGTCGGGAAACTTGACATAGGGTTTGAGATCATCGCTGTGATAGTCCTGTGCCAAAGTTCGTGTGTAGTAGTCGGGATTGAGGTCATAGACGATGATGCCGGATTTGAGTGCCTCTTTCTCCTCGTTGGTTTGCAGAAACGCAAGGATCCGGTTCACGTACTCGGCGTTGCTCGGGGCTACGCTCCAAAGTAAGGGAAGAGCGGTCAGATTGTCGGCTGATTCCACGGCGCTAACCATGGGGATTCCGTGATCTGCCAAGTACCCAGCAGCGGTTTTTAGGCCGGGGAGGCTGGAGCCTAGTCCGACCACGGCGACCACGGGGTGGCTCGACTCAGATGCTTCCAGAATGCGGTTAAGGAAATCGAGATCGGCGTTTTGTTGGTTCCCCTGGTTGGCGAGCAGGAGTTGAATTTTTACATTCGGGTCACCGAAAGAAGGTGAATGATTGGCCCGGTATAGTGCGGTGTAGCTGCCTTCCAGGCTGCGCAAGATTTCTTCCAGCGTGGTAGTTGGCAGCGTGCTCTTGTCGCGAGACACCGTCAACGGTGTGAGAAAGACAATCTTAACGTACTGGTCACTGTTAGCTACAGTGTTGTTTTCGGCCTCGATCCTTCTTTCGATGTCGTTGATTCTTTCTATGATGGTGCGGTCACTATCGTTCGTCGCTGTGTCGGGATTGTTGAACAGGTAGCTACCATCGGTGATACCAATACACTCACCGTCAGCCTTATCGTTAAGCCGCATCCCGGAAAAGACACCACACCCGTCAGGCCACCCTCGCCAGGCGGTGATCACCCCGGCGGCGACCAACACCACCACACACGTCACCACCAACCACCACTTCCACCGCGCGCGGCCCGATAACCCCGCTGACACAGCGGTAGCGGGGCCAGGTGGTGACAGAGAGCCAGCCAACGCAGGGTCGGGTGGTATCGGTGGATCGCCACCCACGGAATTTGACGGAAAGGGATCTCTAGCCGAAAGAGCAGATAGCAACGGGTCTGTCGCTGTCTGCTCTTTCGGCTTGATGGCCTCCCTGAGGGCAAGCATCCGCGTGGTGGTGGGCTGATCTGCACCACAGGCACGGCAAATCCCCTCTACGATCTTCGGGCTGGGCACCCGCTGGGGATCGCCCGACACCGCCTCAGCGATGGTCGACGGACCGCAGGGCACTTTGGGGGCAAGCTGGCGGTAGGACTTGCCGCTGTCTTTAATCAGACCGCGTAATGCCTGCCCGAGCAGCTCAGCCGGCGAGTCACGATCCTCGCCCGGGCCCCGTCCCGGATCGTGCCCAGAACGGTCGTCAATGCCGGTCATGCCATGGGTAACGCGGAGGAGGGTTGCGCACCGCCCACGCTGACGAGTCGGTCAACAGCGGCAACAGCCCCTGCCACCAGCACTAACATCGGACCAGCAATCTCGCCCGGCGGATAACCCCGCACAGCGAAGACTGCCGACACGACCAAGACGGTGATAACGATGACGATGCGACCGATCAACAACCAAGGCCAGCACTGTGGCACTCGGTAACCATGCAGCGATAAACATCGGGTGATCACCATGACGATCTTCTCCTCCGAACTTGTTGGCCCTGGAAGGCAGAGACAGCTGTCACTGCCTGTGGGGATGGTCACCCACAAGAGGGCCTACAAGCTAGAGGTCGATGTTCGGGCTTCTACCGCGCACTATCTTTGAGAACAGCGAACGCATCTCCCTGCCGCAGGGCGAACACGGGCCCTCGCGTGGCCACATGCGCCGGTCCCAACCTGCACTTAGTGACCATCTTCTACCCAGGTGGTGCTTACTCGTTCGCACCCTAGCGCTGATCCACCATCCATTCGCTGACCAACAACAAGGGCTGTCAACGGCGTTCGGAAGGCGTTCGCTCTCGGATTCGAACAGTTCCCGAACAGCATCGGCCTTGTTCGGACGCCGACAATGGACAACCCTGGTGAACGCTCCGGACATCTGGTTGGCCCTGGAGACCGAGCACGTGGGGGCCCTGCACGCACGGGGTCCCCACACAACTCGACAACGCTGGGATCATGGCGTCCAAAGGCACGTTCCACCGGCGGTAGCGGCACTGCTCTTCGACCTGCACCGATCAAAGATCCACAGTTGCCGAACACTTTCAGCGCCGCGCTCTTACGCACGGTCATCTGCGTCACAACAGCGTTACAGTGCGTTGTCTGGGCGTTGTCTGGGCGCATTACCCTGCGCATTACCCTGCGCGTGTTGCCGAATTCCCCTCTACGGGATCAAGGCGGGGCCGCCCGCGGCGGCCCGCGCAGTCATCCGATCACGGCGGGGGGTACACCCCAGCGGACCGGAACCACGACACTGCGCGCGGCCCTGCGGGCCGTGCTCGGTCGCGGCCCAGTCCGCATGGAGGGCCTACCGATTGAAGATCCACACTTGCCGAATATCTTCAGCGCTCTGGAGGGTCGAAGCTTGCTGCCTCGTCAACGGAGCGCTCGCCAAGCCAGACGCGGGTTCAGCTCGAAGTCAGACCACACGGGGGCTTGCGACCCCAGGGGCAGTTCGCCGAGCGCGGAGGGTACGGGGTCTACCCCCGTTACCGTGCTGGTCAGAGCCCGTTACCCGGGGGGTCTACCAGGGTAGAGGACTCCCGCTACCCTGCCGACCATCTAATCCGGCTCGTTGCCGCTGTTTTGGCTCGCCCGAAGGGCGGGTCTGCTCACGGTTTGCGGGCCACCGCACCGTAAGCATTCAGGTGCTGGGGTGCGCCCACCTGCATGTCGTCGGGGTGCCATTCGGTGATGCGCACAAAACCGGGGTCAATCATTTCCAGGCCCTGGAAACACTCCAGGAGCTGCTCGCGGCTGCGCAGGCGGTAGGGGACAGCACCGGTTGCCGCGTACTGCTCAACGGCCTGCACCTGGCGGGGATCCTCATTGGGTGAGTCATACAACGCCAGGTAACTTTTGGAGGGCACTCCGGCCATCATTCGTTGCACAATTGAGCGCATTTCAGCGAACTCGTCGACGTGACCCAACACACCCATGAACATCACCGCGACCGGCTCGGTGAAGTTCAACACGTTCCGGGCATCATCGAGGATCCGCTCCGGGTCGTGGAAATCCGCGTCGATGTAGGTCGTTACCCCCTCATCGGTGGTGTTGCGCAACAAGCTCCGCGCGTTGACCAACACCAACGGATCATTATCCACATAAACAATCCTCGATGCGGGCGTCACCGACTGGGCCACCTCGTGGGTGTTGACCGTCGCCGGCAATCCTGTGCCGATGTCCAGGAACTGGCGCACCCCCGCCTCGGTGGCCAGGAACTTCACTACCCGGATCAGGAACTGCCGGGCTTGCTGCGCTATCGGGAAAATATCCGGGAACGCCTCAGCAAAGGCGTCCCCCGCCTCACGGTCGACGTCGTAGTAGTGCCT
>JAJPIR010000149.1 GCA_021324675.1 Actinomycetota bacterium | reverse complement strand
CGCCGACGCCGGCTCCAACCGACACTCCCACGCCGTCGCCGACGCCGGCTCCAACCGACACTCCCACGCCGTCGCCGACGCCGGCTCCAACCGACACTCCCACGCCGACGCCGACGCCGACGCCGACCCCGAGGCCGACGGCAACACCGTCGCCGACCCCCACGCCGGTAGTGAGCCCGACGCCAACGCCGGTTCCGCCGACGCCGACCCCGAGGCCGACGGCAACACCGGCACCGGTGACGCCTACAACGACCACGCTAAGTGTGGTTGAGGTGCCCCTGCCGCTGGGGTTGGGTGGAATCACGATCCCCACCGCGCACGTTGCCCCAACCAACGCAGCCGGAACCGTTCAGTTCAAAGACGGAGCCACCAACCTAGGCAGCCCGGTGCCAGTTATCGCTGGAACTGCTGTGGGGCCGGTCAGCGTCCTGCGCCCGGGTCAGCACTCGCTGACTGCGGTGTTCAGCCCGACCGACCCGACCAAGTTCAAGCCCTCCACGTCCAACACCGTGACCTTCACGTTCTAAGCGACCCCCAAAGGCTGGTCGGGTAGCCGATGCTTGGCAGCAGGCAGACCGCTGGTCGAAGTCCGCGCCTAAAGAGCATTCCTGATCTACATCAGTGGTACATCAACGGCTACGGATGACCGTGGACGCCCGTGGACGTGGTCACGAAAATGAGGCACGTCCACAGACAATTTGCAGCTAGTGAAGGGGCGCTGCTTCTGACTACAAATCAAATGGCAGCAACCCGTTCCCTCGGCCGCTTAAGTATCCACGTCGTGGTGACGGCCGCAATGGCGCCTTCGGCGTCGCGATGCGATGGCGCCAGCGCCACCATTGCCCGTCACCACGACGAGCACAGCGGCCAGGATCAGGGAACGGGCCAGGAGCAGGGTCGGACTCGGCAAATCAACGAACGAACGGTCCGTGCCCTCTGCGTGCCCTACAGTAGGGTCAACCGAGGTATTTCACGGCTAATCACGGTCAGCCGAAACCGCTGCTCAACGGTGCTGATATGCGTATGTCATGTAGTTCCCAAGCTCTACACGCGGTTCAATTCCCGTCACCCGCTCCATTCATTGTCCCTGTTCTTCCATGCCGCCGTCTTGGCCGAACAATACGATGACTGGGGATGAAGGCCGAGTTCTCTTGGTCGGGTTCTCGAAAGGGCCACGCGGTGGCCGTCTCACATCACGCCGTCATGTTGGTCACCGACGGTAACTCCGTGCAGTAGGTCTGAAGACGCCAACCTCGGGACCGTGGTTGCCCAACTACAGCTCGCGAGTGGTCGGCGAGACGGTCATCGTCTGGTGCAAGGCCGGGGAGTTGATGGTGGTCAGGGCTGACTTTGGGGCCCCACACCGATGCTGATGAAGGTGACCGTGACGGTTGCGGAGTGGGCGGTGAGGCTGGTCGGTTGGGGGACGAAGGCCACGGTGCCGCTGCCCGAGCAGGGCAGGGTCAGCGAGGTCGGGATCGGCGCGCTGACCGCGTAGTCGTGCAGAATGACGGGGGTGTCGGTGACAGTGGGGCTGGGGAAGCGCACGGCGATGGCGTTAGCGGCGCTGCCGGTGAAGCCTAGATCGCTGGTGGTGGGTGCGGGGGCGGGGAAGACCTTGACGGTCTGGCCAGCGAGGGGATGCCCGGTCCCGCCGGCGGGGCCAGCGCAGCCCATCAGGATGTTGGCCTGCCCGGCGTGGTCGTTGACCAGACCGTAGAAGTACTGGTTGGGGTCGATCGGGGCGGGGTCGATGATGGGATCGGCCCAGGCGGGTGCTGCGGCCACTGCGGTGAGCAGAGCTGCGGCCGGGGCGATTAACCAAAAAATGCGCGTGCGGGACATGGGGCTCTCCACGGGGGGTGACTGGTGTGGTCGACCAGACAGTGGCCCTGCCCTCATCGTCGTTCAATGTCCCCAGTGCCCTATTCAATGAGTCGTCGTCTCGTGCTCATCCCATCGTCCTCTGGACTAACACGGCGGCCAGGATGAGGGAACGGACAGGGTAGGACGCGTCCGTTGGTTCCCCGTTCCGCGCTGCGAGCCAGACGCCATGGTGCATGCAGACTCCAGTTCAATCGTTCTCGCGAAGGGCGAAGCCAATGCGAAATGGCCGCGTGTCCGGCCACCGACGACCGAGACGAAACAGCACGCCAGACTCTATGCGCAGGATGTTACTAACGAACCATTCCTAAACCGTGTGTCTTAACTAATCACTAGTCAAGGCCGGGAAGAAACCGAAGTAAGATCACCAACTGGGTATTCTCCACAACCGCGTAAAAAATCCAACCCTTATCATCGCCAAGGGGGATCGACCATTGAATCAAATTGTCGGTCGTATTGCTGGCCAAGGTTACCGGTAGAATGATCCAGCAATTCTTGGATGCGCCGGTCGGCAAGCCGTCGCGTCGCCTCGGGGAGATTGGCGTACTGCCGGTCAGCCTCCGTGACCGACTTGAGCCTATAGCGCGGCATCTACCGCCGAACCCAGCTCCCATTATCGCCCTGGTCCCAGCTGAGCAGTCCACGAAGATCGCCGGCCTTCGCGTGCTCGATCTGCTTACGCTCGTCGTCGCTCAGGGGGTTCGCCGCCATCATGGCCACTGCCTGCCAGCGGGCCAGCACCGCCTGCGGGCCTGACAGATCAAGGCTATGCGCGGCCGCAGCGAGCGCGGAGCGAAGCTCTGCCTCAAACTGCCTGCACCTCTCGGGCGCATGCGCAAGCAAAGCCGCCCGGATCGCTGGACCCGAGCGCTCGACCACCGCCGGTGGATAAACGGGTACCTCGCTTGCGACGTGCTGTCCCTCGTTGCCGCTCACAACCAAGCCAACGATGACCACCGCCAACGGGACACGGTCAGCAAACGGCCGCCTGTCGATCCGCCACCGAGACACCCTCGCCCCGGCGCATCCAGACCCTGAAATCACCCCACCACCATCGGGGACGGTCGATCAGCCAGGCCTGCTCAGGATCCATAGGCCGTGTGCGCCTCGGGGCCGTCTGTGGGCCGTCTCAGCCGACGCAACAACGCGCAATGACGAACACCGATGCTGACCAACAAGCAGTATTGCCGCTGGTCAGCATCGCGTTCACCACCTGGACCTCAGCTTTGCTTGGTCTCCCAGAAGATCTTGTCAATCTCAACGACTATGCCCTCGCCGGGCGGCAGATCTCAGGGATGGCCAGCCACCAAAAAGCTGCTGCGGCTGGCCCGGGTGGTTGAGGTGTGGCATCCCCTCGATCCCCCCAAGGGCTACCACACGCCAGCCCGGAGGCAGAGCCACCGACCTACGCGCCAGTTCCGTCCAGGGCTGCCCCGGGCTGCCGCGTGGTCGGGCTGCGCCAGATCGACCGTGGATGGAAGCTAGTGAGCCAATCATGCTGCCGGCGTCGGCTGACCCGGTGCGCCCGCGCCGAGATCGGTCGGCGGCGAGGCTACCCCGTCCACGTGGCCTGGTCGCGGCGGTCCCAGTGGTTGGCATAGCTCTTGGTAGACACTGCTGGATTATTGCCGCATTGCCCTGTGCAAGTGAATATCTTCGTACGCTGCCGAATCCCCTTGCTGGCGAATGGTCCCGTATGGGTAATTCGCGATTCGGCTACGCCACTAATGGTTGATCTGTAGGTGACGTTCTGTCTTCGTCGCAAGCGTAACGGCGTGCGATCTCACACATCAGCGTGATCTTGGCGCGCGCGGCGCGGGAGCGGTTGACTCGGGATGGCCTTTTCATATGCTAATGGATGGAGCGCAGGTGAGCCTAGTGGCTTATTGAGTGTTACTCGCAAACGATACCGGAGGAATTTATGGACATGGGCGCCATGTCATAGTTTTGGCGACGACTTCGTCGTGTCCGTTTATGCATGCCGAGAGACCCAATCGTGCATAGGTACACAAATTAACCGCCGGGTCTTCAGCGCTTTGCCGGGGGGCACGTGAACGTATTTCTCTTGGGAGACGCGACCGGAAAGATGAAAAGATGCATGATGGAAAAACCTTACCGCGGCCCACAATCATTACGCTCCGCGTCTGACACTCATCTTGGTTTTCGGATGCAACAGGTGGGTAGCAGGGCGACGGGTACCAGCATGATCGCTCGAGTCATCTTATGTTTGTTCCCGGGGCTGTGAAGAAAAGAGCGGAAGCTGATGCTCCGCGGACGCTGCGACGGGTGGCTAAGCTGTTTTGGCCGTTGCGGGGTCGGCTTGCGGTGTTGGGGCTAGTGGTGGTGGTGATCTCCGCACTCAACGCGGGGAGCATGCTACTGATCAAACCGGTGTTCGATCAGGCACTGTTTTGCCCAGACTGTCCGCACCTGGGGCTGCTGGTGTGGTTGGTAGGTGCAATGCTTGCAATCCCACTAGTAACCGGAGCGTTGGGCGTCTACCAACCGTACCTAGCCACTACGCTTGGCCAGCGGGTAATGCAGGATCTGCGTGAGGCATTATACAACCACCTCAAGCGGATGCCGTTGCAGTTTTTCACCACAACCAAAACCGGGGAAATCCAATCTCGACTAGCCAACGATGTCGGGGGCCTTCAGAAGGTAGTGACCGAGACAGCGTCACAGATGCTGATGGAGCTGATGATCGTCCTTAGCGCGCTTGGCGCGATGATAGTATTATCATGGCAGCTCACCGTCCTATCATTGGCGGTTCTGCCGTTATTCGTCTGGCTAGCAGTGCGCGTCGGGCAGGCGCGGAGAACAGCGGTGTCGTCTACTCAACAGACAATGGCTGAGTTATCTGCCTACGCCGAAGAAACATTATCGGTGTCGGGGGTGTTGCTGTGCCGCTCGTTTGGCCGGCGCCACCAGGAGATCACTCGATTTCGAAAGCTCAACGCCCATTTCACGCAACAACACGTCGAGCAGCAGATGATCGGCCAAGGTGTGTTGATGTGGCAGCGCACCGTGTTCGCGGTGGTGCCGGTGTTGACCTGCCTAGTTGCCGGCTTAGTTCTTGGTCATGGCGTCTCCACCACCCAGCTCAGTGCCGGCACGCTCTTCGCGTTCACCGCCTTGCAAATGCAGATGCTGGCACAGTTGGCGTCGCTGATGCAGAGGGGGACTGAGGTAATCTCCTCGCTGGCTTTCTTTCAGCGGATCTTCGCATATCTGGACCTTAATCCTGAGATCACCGACGCACCGGATGCGATCGTGCTGTCTCCTCAGCAAGTCCGGGGAAAGATCAGCTTTCAAGCCGTGTCGTTTTCCTACCCCTGCACCGACAAATCACTACCCAACAGGTGGGCGCTAGCTGATGTCACCCTCGACATCAAACCCGGCCAGTTCGTCGCGGTCGTAGGCCCCAGCGGATCGGGGAAAACCACCCTAGCCTATCTCCTGACCCGGCTATACGACGCCACCACTGGCTCGATCGTGCTCGACGGTCGCGACGTGCGACATATCCATTCAGGTTCCTTGGCTGCTACCATTGGGATGGTCACTCAAGACACCCACCTCTTTCACGCCTCGATCCGAGACAACCTGCGCTACGGAAACCCCCACGCCACTGACGCCCAACTCCACGCCGCTGCACGTGCAGCGGCCCTCCATGACCGCATCCTCGAATTCGAGGCCGGCTACGACACCATCGTGGGCGAACGCGGCTACCGTCTATCTGGTGGCGAAAAACAACGCTTGGCTATCGCCCGCGTCATTCTCAAAGACCCCAAAATACTGATCCTTGACGAGGCCACCTCCGCGCTAGATACCGCCAGCGAACACCTCGTTCAGCAAGCTCTGATTCCGCTGATGGCCGGACGGACCACCCTCGCGATTGCGCACCGGCTATCCACCATCCGCACCGCCGACGTGATCTTCGTGCTCGATCACGGACGCCTGATCGAGCACGGCACCCACACCGAACTCCTTCATCTGGGTGGTCTGTATGCACAACTGTATACGCACCAGTACGCGACTACCCGCGCCTACATTCCGGAACCCCATACCCTGGAAGTGCCACGATCAGATAACGGAACAACGCCTGAGGCATGTCTACCGCAGCCAGGCCCACCGCAGAATCTTCGCCTCGACACACGCCTACGAGGATCATCACCGACAGATGAGGTACCGGCCAGGTCATGACTCTATGGGACGCGACGCGGATCGCACTCCGGGTACTTATCCGTTCACCATCTGCGGTCCAATCCTCGACCTCAATATTGCATACCTCACCACTGCCGACCTTTCACTTGTATCAAGATACCGGAACCGGTCTCGCCAAAGCACAACGATCACCAAAGGCTGAAGATGGCGAGCTTGCTAGGACATTAGTAGGACCGTATAGCAATCTTTAAGCGGATCCCGAAAAAATCACTTCGTGTTGCGGTGAAGCGCCGGTTTAACCGCAACGGGACACCAATGGTACGCGATGGCCAATGATCGGCCACAACGAACCTGGCCCGGCAGATGTGGGATAAGGACAGGATGGCCGACATGCAACCAGTGCCAGCAATTTACACCCTGGTGAAGGCAAAACTGCGAGCCTATCAGATCAGGCCCTCTGGTTTCCGACGATCGCTCGATGACTTCGAATTGCGATACAATTTCATTGGAACGTCTGGTTGCCTGCGAGGAGAAGCAATCGTGAAGGAGTCAGGCGGTAGCCAAGAGGGGCAACGCTGGACAAGCCTACAGTACGGAGTGTCTCGTCTGCTCAATCGTCCAGAGATTTAAACAGACAGTCCACGGCAAGAATCAAACGGGCTTCACTGGGAGAGAACCGTGATCAGAAGGTCACATCAACGTCCGATAACACCGGTCGTCTCGCTCGCTGCCCGGACCCATGTTTATGGAGCGAAGGTGTAGAGGTGAACAGATGAGCAGGTTCGCCATCATCATTCCTTATTTCAATCCGGCTAAGTATAAATCCCACACGCAGAAACTCGCGCAATGCTTGGATGCTTTCAAGCGAACCGGGCTTGCCGAGGATGTGTTTCTGGCAGGCATTGGCAAGTATCGACCACTCGGCGCCAATATTATCTTTTGGGAAGATGATGACTGTTCCTTCATGTGGCATAAGGAGCGCCTGTTAAATCTTGCGGCCCGCCGGCTCCCGAGCCGCTATACGCATGTGGTTTGGGCTGACAGTGACCTTATAGTGGGGAACAGCTGGGCGACGGCAGTGGAGCAAGCATTTCGCAAATCCCAGGTGGTCCAGTGTTTCCGGATTGCTCATTACCACACCATTGACAATCATTACTTGCGATCCAGGGTCGGCGTATTCTTTGCTGGGTGCGACGGCATGAGCGGTTTGGCTTGGGGCGCATGTCGGTCTTTATTTATCGAGGGCCCTGGATTGTTTGAGCTGGCACTAGTCGGAGGCGGAGATGCAGTCTTCGCCCTGGGAGTCCTGTACCGAACTGCAGCGCCTTCGGTGCCGTGGCTGCAACATCAACAGGAAGACTTTGAGCGTGACTGGTCGCCGGATCTCTCGGCAGCACTGGTAGTCTGGCTGAAGCAGGTACGCCGCTGGCTCGGTGAAATCCGGCCAGTAGCCACGAGCGTTGATGTACACGCGTTGGCGCACGGTCCCACGTACCGGCGCCAATACGCGGAAAGACATAGGTTGTTGCAGTCTCTGATCCCAGCGAAGCATCTATACATCGACAAGGACCGAGTATTCCGTTGGACTCAGGCTGGCCTTGCGTCGATCGAGCCTCCAATCCGGACTTACTTCTACGCTCGACGAGAAGATGACCCCACCGGGGGGAGAGACTGACTCTCTGGTTCAGGCGTCTACGGATGTTGGTCTCTATTCTGATCCACGTGAATCAACTGACACCGACAACTCATCGAGCACCAGCCGACGGGCAACTCGTCCACCACGAACAATGATCATCATGGGATGCCGTCTTGATCCAAGCCGGACACTTTGTTAGCCGGGGCAGAGAGCTCCATCGCGATCGAAGACGCTACTGGCCTGGAAATTTGCTCATATCGATGGCTGAGCGGATCTAACTGAGTTTCAATCACCCCATTGCGGTCTGGTCAGGCGGCACAGTGATCACCGTCAGCTCGAAGCCTTACGCGTCTAGTATGTTACACCGCGCTGAGACAGGGATCGTCTCTGGGAAAAGCTGGCTAAGATCCGTCTTGTTCCCATGGGACGCTGCAATGTCCACGGATTATCAGTTATACGCTAAATGCTGGACCGTTGTTGCCGCAGACGACTACAGGTCTTGGGATTGGATAGTGCTGAATTGCTCGTCGGATCTCATCGGAGCGAGTTTCAACCGATTCGTTGGAAATGCTTCGACGTGAGGCAATTTTATAATGATGTTGTCTCGAGCAGGTGTTCCCCCCGTGAAATACGTATAGATAAAGCCAGCCCATGCCGTCCAGCATGGCAACTGGTACTTCCCGACACAGCTGCGCGGCAATGGCTAGATCCTCGCCTAGGTGGGCATCCGGGCCGGTCTCAACATAGCGAAATCGATCATCGTTGAACATCATCAACGTTGGAGGAAACAAACGAAACCATGGCTCAGGTTTTGCTCCTCGGGTCCAGTCTATCCAGTACAGATTCCTGTCGGGTTCCAGCAGATGTAGATTATCGGTTAAAAAGCATGCTTGGGCGGCCTGTTGTGTCATCTGTTCAAACTGGCGGAGGATGCGATCCGGGTGGTAGCAGTCGTCATCATCCCACTGACAAATGATATCTCCAGCGGCAGCGTCGAGAGATAGGTTCCGCAGTGCGCCCAAAGACGATGCGGCGTTGGCGGTCACGATGCGTCCGAAAATTCCATGCTTGTCGAGATGCTGTTCCAAGGCACGACGATAGGCTCGGTCGCCTGTGGACACAATAACAAGCTCTACTCGAGGATAGGTTTGTTTGGCAAAGCACCGGACCGATCGTATGGCCATTGGGAGCCTATCGGCGGTAAGCATTAGGCAGCTGACGAGCGGAAGTCCAGCAAAAATCTTCATCGGCTTGACCTGTCGCATCGTCGGATGTTCGTTACCGTTGGAAAACTACCCAGAGGGCGCGGCAATCAGGGGTCTCGATTCGAATCGTTCAGCGCCTATCGGGATTCATGGCTCTGGTGTCGTAGCCTGTAATGAGCATGGCTGGATCTGGCTTACCGGTAGCAATATTACTGCCCGCTGTGGAATACTGCTCATAGCGTATGACGATATTGCGTCTTCGCTCGCGTGGACGTGGTCATCTTTCGGGTCTTCACACATCTGCGTGTCGGGCTTCTGCGGGAGGGTGACGCATGGAGCAAGCCACTAGCCATCTTAAGCGCTGGTCGTCGTAGGACGGCGCAGGAGGCTTTGTAGACATCCTCAATTCCCGTCTCTCGGAATTCGGTATTATCGTTGGGGAGGACCTATGAGCGTTGTACGATGTACGGCGGCATAACCAGCATATCGATTTCCGGAGCTTCATTCATGAGTTCGATAGCTTGATCGGCGGTGAGAACCATCGGATTGCCGCGAGTATTGAGTGAGGTATTGATTACAGCCGGCAGGCCGGTCTCCTCGCCGACTGCTTCCAGTAGTGCGCTAAATCCTTGCAGGCGAGGAGGAACATATTGCGCCCGGCTGGTACCGTCCACGTGGATGCCGGCAATAGCCTTCTGCATTCCGGAATCGCCAACGCGGTGTGTACAGAGCATATATTCAGTCAAGCCATTGACCACAGGCTCCATATCTAGCGCAGCGAATCCTTCCGCTGTGAGTGACAGGGCTGCCGGTCGCCAAGGTTGACGTCCCTTCACTCGATTTACTTTGTCAAGGACGCATCTCGACGTAGGTGCGGCCAACAAGCTTCGTGCGCCGAGGGCGCGAGGGCCGAATTCGTTGGAGCCGTCGAACCATGCCACAACCTTACCTCGGGCCAATGTGGCGGCTATCTCTTTTCGAAGTTTATCCGATTCCATCTTGTGTGCCGAGGCTGACCATTTAGTTAGCGCAGCCTCGATCGCAGCGTTGGCCACGTGCGGACCAAAAAAGATTGGTGGATCACAATCTTCGGGCAATGGCTGCACCGGCTTTCCCAAGATACTTTGTGCGAGCATCGCCGCGCCAAAAACTGTTCCGCCATCATTCGGCGCCACCGTTCCGGCAACGTTTCGGTAGCCGCTCTCGCGGGCGATCCTTCCATTCATAGTGGCGTTGAGTGCGACGCCGCCCGACAGAAGAAGGGTCTCTTCTCCCGAAAGCCGGCGCAGCCGCGCGGCCAAGCCCAACCCGAGTTCCTCGATTGTCGCCTGAACATCCGCGGCGAACGGTGCGTAATCGAAAGTGTTCGCCGACGTGGAAGTAAACGGAAAGACATTGTTTTCGAAAATTTCTAGCCACTGGGCTCCAAGTCGGTCCCAATTCAATCCATTCGGTTCGACACCCCGCAACGAGGAATTCAGCGCGAACTCTCCACTGGCTGGATCAAAGGTCATGTAATGAAAGTTGCTACGGCGGCCGTATGAGGAGAGCCCCATCAGTTTCCCCGCGCCCCACCAGCCTTGTTTAGCATACGCGGATGCGGCGCCATAGAGCATTCCAAGTGACCAACATCTGTCAAAACGCTCTAGTAGGCGAAACATGCCGTTATGCGCGTGGAAGAGCGAGGTCGATCCATCTCCGCCCCACCCATCGGCTACTAAGATATCGGCCGTGGCATAGGGATTGAGACAATAGGCTTGCGCGGCGTGGCACAAATGATGATCAAAGAAAAAGATTTCTCGGGTCCCAAGCTCGACGCTAAGGGTCGGGAAAATTGTGTCGGTCAGCTTGTCGCTGACGTAGACTCCACAAGGAACTGGGCCGTCGACGCTTCGCGAGCCGGCTGGTGCATCTTGCCATGCATAGCCGATCGCTTGGATCTCTGCCGGATGCACACCATGTGCAGATAAGAGAGTTCGTACGGCGTCCTCAGGGCCTTCGCCTTGGGCGTGCCGGCGCCGGCTCACTCGTTCCTGCTCAAGCGCTCCGATGACAGTACCGTTAACAACCAAGCAGGCTGCAGCATCGTGACACAGAGGGACATCGGGTCGACCGATCAGACCAAGAACAATCATGTAACGCTCCGCTCGTTCAGTGATCGCGACTTGTTCCGTATCATTGGCCGGACGGACCCGGGTATGTCTCTGGCGCAGAGAACTGATAGTGCTGTGTGGCGGCTCGTATTGTAGTATTGATCGTGATCGGCTCCAAACGCTCGCTGATGGATACAACATTAGCGTTACGTTTGCGAAGGCTCGTTCTCGATTGCTTTCCGTGCAGCGGTACTTCCGGTCATCGATGCAACGGAAGGGGGGTTTATGGTGATTTTTCGATTGATGGGGTTGACTACAATCTCGATATCAGGGTGTTTTACTGCGGTTTCCGGCGATGACATAGGCCGAGCCAATGGATCAAGCATCACGCGCTTTGCCATGAACTCGCACTCCTACTCCACCCAATCCGCCGGTAGCGGGGACCAGGCCGATATTAACCGCTGACGTCATCACCAGCCTCGGCAGAACCACGCGGGTCCGCAACCCATTCACACCAGGCGGTATTTTTTTCACCGATCCAGCGTTTTTCGGGACACATTCTGTAATGCTGGATCGGATGTAAAGGACGGATCGGTCACGAACGCTGGTCCGGCACGGTGACATGCCAACAAAGAAATAACAAGTACGCAATCGGGCTGCCGCAGGCTCAGGCGATAGCTGTGCTGGGCTTGGTACGATCTAAATAGACGATTGCGGGTTTATCGCCGACGTATCTAACAAGGGGGTCGATTCTGTGGCGATTGGCCGTCTGGATCTTTTGGCGAAACTTTACCAGCCAGGCATCTACGATGCCGTGACCAAAGTCGCCCAGGGCCAGCGCTCCAAGGCTCCGGTTGTGGTTGACCTTGATCCCACAAGCTTCTGTGACCTCGCGTGTCCCGAGTGCATCAGCGGAAAGCTGCTCAATAAGGGTCGGTTTACCCGCGAGCGGTTGGGCTCGCTGGCTGAGGAGCTGGTGAGCATGGGGGTCAAGGCGGTGATTCTCATCGGTGGCGGTGAGCCGCTGGCTCACAGTGGTACGCAGGCACTTATTCATACCCTTGGTAGGGCGGGGATCGCGATTGGAGTGGTGACCAACGGCACCATGATCGACCGCAACCTGCCTGGCCTGGCTGAGTATGCGTCATGGGTGCGGGTCTCTGTCGACGCTGCGACGACAGACACGTACCGGAGGTTCCGACCTAACCGTAAGGGCGTCAGTGTCTTCGATCATGTAATCGACAATATGCGACGATTCGCTGCCGTGAAGAAGGGCACCCTTGGCTATTCGTTCCTAGTTATGGTACGCCAAGACGATGGCGAGTCCGTCGTCAGCAACCATCATGAGGTGCTGGCGGCCGCTGAGCTGGCTAAAGGCATCGGCTGTGACTATTTTGAGGTCAAGGTGATGTTTGACGAAGGGCATCACATCGTAGGGCTCGCGGAGGATGTGTTGGCCTCGATCACGGACCAACTCAAGCAGGCGCGCTCGCTCGAAGGTCCAAATTTTGAGATTGTCCACTCTTCAACGTTAGAGTCGGTTCGCGACCACGCGGGACCGATCCAGCCGAAGGCGTATCACCGCTGTCGCGTGGCCGAGCTGCGTACCTTGGTCACGTCTTCTGGGGTTTACATCTGTCCTTACCACCGTGGCAATTCGGCGGCCATGCTCGGTGACGCGGTCACTGATAGCCTCATCGATATCTGGAGCCAGTCGGAACGAGGAATTATCGACCCAAGCCGGGACTGCACCTTTCACTGCGCCCGACACACCTCAAATCTCGAGGTTCACCAGATAGCCATGGGCAAGGGTCGACCTTTGCTGGAAAACGATGTAGACCCCTTTATCTGACGGCAATGCGTGTATCTCTGAGGCCAGAAGGGATGCGACAGTAGTGACTATCACCGTGCAGCCGAACGCGAAAACGACCAAACAGGTTACCCGGGTCAATTCCTGGAACGGCTGGGATCCGCTGCGGCATGTTATTGTTGGGCGGGCGACCGGGACGATGGTCCAGGCTCCCGAGCCTGCCGTGCAGCGCGATTTTGCTGAAGACGGTTTCCCGCTCGGCACCTACGGCCCGATGCCGGAGGACATGGTTGCCGAGGCGAACGAGCAGTTGGATAATTTCGCGAACCTGCTCGAAAGTCGGGGTGTCCGAGTCGAGCGGCCTACTCCACTGGATTTCAGCCAAAAGGTTGCCACGCCGGACTGGAGCCATGACTCGATGTTCGGCTGCATGCCACCTCGGGACGTGCTGCTGACCGTCGGATCGGAAATCCTCGAAGCCACGATGTGCTACCGCAGCCGCTGGTTCGAATACCTCTGTTACCGCCCGATCTTGCAGTCGCTGTTCACGGCCGATCCGCAGATGCGGTGGGAAGCCGCTCCTAAACCGCGGCTCACGGACGCATCGTACGTACCCGGGTTCTGGGACGTGTACAACACACTGACTACCAAAGAACAGTTGGCCCGGGTGGCCGCGCACGACTTAGTGCTCACCGAGGCCGAACCACTGTTCGACGCTGCAGACGTATGCCGGTTCGGCAAAGACTTGTTCGTCCAACTTTCACTGGTGACCAATCGCCAAGGATACGAGTGGCTCAAGCGGCATTTCGCTGATCACCGGGTGCACTGGATCACCTCCACCAACACTCATCCACTGCACCTCGACTCGACCTGGGTGCCGCTGCGGGCAGGTCTGGTGCTGCACTGTGGCGAGCGGCTCGCCGACGCGGAACTCATGAAATACTTTCGTCTTAACGATTGGCAGATTATCGAGGCGGTCCAGCCTGCCAGCTGGCAGCATTCGCCGAGGCTGTCGTTCTGCAGTCCCTGGCTTGCGGCCAACGTGTTCAACCTGGACCCGAACACCATCTGTGTCGAGGAGAAGGAGGTGCGGATCGCCGAGCAGCTCGACAAGCTCGGTTTCGATGTGGTTCCGGTGCCGTTTCGGGCCGTCGGGCCATTCGGTGGAGGCTTGCACTGTTCAACCGTTGATATTGAGCGCGACGGTGTGCTGGAGGACTACTTCCCGCGCCGCAGCGGGCGGTTCTGAGGTCAGCGGCAGTTCGAACCCCATGGCCTACCGGCGGTCAGGACTTTGGGGTGATAAACCGGCGTTGTCGACCGGTTCAGCTGCTCAGTCGATCCAGTATGTTGCGGGTGATGCGGTCGATCGCGGGGTCAGATCCTTGCCCCACGATCACTGGCCAGTCGGTGGTGGCCGCGGTGAACACCGTCCCGTTCCGCGTGTAGATGCCCATCGTCGCCGCTCGCGGTCCGGTGATATGCGGCTCTCTGGTTGCGCAGTTCCAGTGACCCATCCGCAGGTCGTAGATGTCCTCGTGCACGGGATCGAGGACCATGATGCCCAGAATCAGGAAGTTTTCTGGGGTGCCGTCCGCACCGGTAGGTCGGGCCAGGCCGTGTTCGTCGTAGGAGAAAGCGGCGCCGTCGCATTCGTACCCGATCAGCGGCAGACCCGCTCCCAGCGCGTCTGCCGGGCAGCCGTCGCGACCGTCCCGCAGTCCGGTGCCCTCATACACCCAGTGGTCGGCGTGCTGCACGGTGAACCCATTGCGCGGACGGTCACCTGGCCATATGCCATCGGTCGCCCACATCCCGCCGTTGCGGAAACTCACCCCGGTCAGCGTGTTCTCCGGCTTCCCTACCCCGTCTGGTTTCGGTGTCCACCACCGATCAGGAGCGGGCAGGTGCGGATAGACGTCGCCCACACGGTGGTCGGTGTCGGACACCAGGGCGGTGCCGTCGTCAGTGACGTGCGTCCGCCACCAGCAGGTATTCGCGCTGAAGAAGGCGACATTCCCACCGTTGTCGATGAACCGCTCGACATGCTCGCGCATGGCTGCGGTCCAGTACTCGTCGTGGCCGACGCTGAGCAGCATGCGGTACCACCGAAGCAGTCCCGGATCACTATGCAGGTCAAGGTCTGTGCAGAACTCCACCTGGTAACCGGCCCGCTCCAGCCAGCCGATGAACGGGGCGTCCCAGTAGGCCAGGTCGAACAGCCAGCCCGGGCGATGCATGCTGACTGTGTGTCCGGCGTGACTGCCGTCGTGACCCGGCAGGTAGACGGGGTGATCGTAGAGGCTGCTGGCCCGTTGGATGTGCGGCGCGTCGGAGCGGTTGTATGCGTGGCGGGTGAAGCTCGAGATCTTGTAGAGGATGGTGGCGCGACCCAAAACTCGGGGACGCAGGACAAAGGAGGCCCGGCCGAAGCCCTGGAGCCGAGCAATGGCGTAGGGCTGGTCCGGCGACTCGACGAACAAGGCGAGATAAACTCCCGGTTTCCAATGGCGGAACGGGGTGAACTCGTAGGCCGGCCAGTTCCAATCCACGGCGGGACAGGCGTGGCCGGCGATGCCGTCCGGGTGCGCGGGGACTGGCGCTTGTCGCCCCGGGAACCAATCCGTGGAGCCGGCGAACTCGTTCACCGCGCCGATACGGTAAAAATCTACGCGGAAATAAGCGGAGTCGGTCGAGACATGGATATCGAGCTGCTCACCGCCGACGATGCTCTCGCGGCCGAAATAGCCCTCGATCATTCAAGCCTCTCGGTTACCAGGTCGAGCGCATTTCCCGCTTTTGTCGGTGGCTCGCCGAAGAAGGGTATCACGTCCGAGCAGGAGGTCGCGTCAAATGATAGGTGGACCACGTGTGCGGGAATTAATGATGGGCGTCGAGGGACTTGCGTTGCTTCGCAACGCCATTGACGGTGATGAGGAATTCCTCACCGCACGGGTGGCGGAACTGCGTCAGATCATCGGTTCAGCGGACGGTGTCGGTTCAGGTGTGACGCTGGCCGAGCTCGATGCTGCTACTGGTTACGCGGCCTGGGCCGCAACGTATGACTCGAAGCCGAATTTCATCTTGGCGGTCGAGGAACCAGTGGTCGAGAGTCTGCTTGCGCGGATTTCTCCCGGCTCGGCACTCGACGCCGCGTGCGGGACGGGGCGGCACACCGGCACGCTTGTCCGGTACGGGCATGAGGTGATCGGCGTGGACCAGTCGCCGGAGATGCTGGCACGGGCCGCCGCCAAGGTGCCGCAGGCGCAGTTCCGGGTCGGCGACCTGACCAAACTGCCGATCCCGGATGCCTCCGTCGATCTGGTGCTCTGCGCGTTGGCACTGAGCCATCTCCCCGATGTGGAAGAGGCGATTGCGGAATTTCGGCGGGTACTCCGACCAGGCGGGCGGCTGATCGTGACCGACGTCCACCCGATCATGGTCCTGCTAAGTGCCCAGCCGATCTTCGCCTACCAGCCGGGACGGCTGGGCTTCGTCCGGGTCCGCCCACACCAGGTCAGTGACCACCTTACGGTGTTCGCGAAGCACGATTTCTCGTTCATCTCCTGCCACGAGCCCCTTTATGCAGGCCCGCTGCCGCCCGGTGGCTACGAGGAGAGTATCCCCGATGCGGCCCGCGCGGCCTGGTCCGGAATTCCGTCAGCGATCATCTACGAGATGCAGGCGCCGAGGTGGGATTAGCGACAGGCCTGCGTTCCCCACTGAGAAAGGCGTGGCATGGCCCCTGAAGTCGTGCATTATGACCAGCGCCCTGAGTTGTGGCAGCGATTTACCGAGGTCTTCGCCGGGATTTTGCCCGAGTACAACCTGCACGGCGACGTGTTAGACACCGGGTACTGGGAGCGGCTGCACCAGATCTTCGGTCAGTATCAGCTGGTCCTGGTCGGGTCTGACGATGAGATATTGGCCACTGCCCGGGGGATTCCGACTAGCTGGGACGGTACACCTGAAGGGCTCGGGCCTGGTCTCGATGCCGCCATCGAGGCAGGCTTCGCCCTCCACACTGCGGGGCGTCAGCCGAACACCCTCTGCGCGCTGGGGATCGAGGTAGCCCCCAGCCATCAGGGTGCCGGCCTGGGCACAGCGATGCTGCAGACCTTGAGGGTGGTTGCCCGCGAGGCGGGGTTCGGCCAGGTCATCGTCCCGGCCCGGCCGACGTGTAAACATCGCTACCCGCTGGTGGCGATCGAGCGGTACGCGCGCTGGACGACCGATGGTGGGTTGCCCTTCGACCCGTGGCTGCGAACCCAGGTTCGTGCGGGAGGCACACTGTCCGTGCCGACCTCCCGGTCGTCGCTGATCACCGGCACCGTGGCGGACTGGGAGTCATGGACTCGGATGCGCTTCCCCGACAGTGATGATTACGTGATCCCTGGCGGGCTGGCGACCGTACGGATCGACCGGGACGCCGATCTCGGCATCTACTGGGAACCAAGCGTCTGGGTCGTCCACGAATCGGACGTTTCCTGATGAGTACCGCACCTGTCCTGCTGCGGCTAGGAGTGGTGGGTTGCGGCGCGGTGACCGAGCTATGCCACCTGCCCGCGCTGGCTGGCGGCACGCCGTTTCAGGTCACGGCGCTAGTCGACCGGGTGCCCGAGCACGCTGAGCGATCCGCCGAGCAACACCGGCGGCTCCAGAAGACGCGGGGGCTTGACGAGCAGCCGGTACCGGTGTGCGCTACGGACATCACAGAGGTGCTCGATGCCATCGATGTGGCGATCGTGGCCACCGCGCCGGCCTCGCACGCCGGCCTCGCTATCCAGCTGGTCGATGCCGGAAAGCACGTGCTGCTGGAGAAGCCGATCGCTGCCACCGTCGGCGAATGCGTCGCGATCCGTGATGCTTCGGCCTCTAGCGGTGTCACGGTGCTGCCTGCGCACGTCCGGCGGTTCTATCCGATGGCGGCCTGGATCGGCCGACGGCTGGCGTTGGGTGAGCTCGGCACCGTGCGGCGGGTTTACTGGCGCGAGGGTGTCGAGTACGGCTGGCCAGCGGTCACGAGCTTCACCTTCGAGACAGGCGCAGGTGGTGGGGTACTGGCCGATCTCGGCCCGCATGTGCTCGACCTGCTGGGGCACTGGTTCGGACCGCTGGAGTTGCAGCGGTGTGAGGACAACAGCGCGGGCGGTGTGGACAGCGAGGCGCGACTGGAGTTGCGGGCGGGAGCCACCGGTGTCGAGGTGGAGCTGAGCAGGCTCCGTGACCTCGACAACACCGTCACCATCGAAGGAACTCAAGCGACCCTCCGGGTCGGCACCCGGCGGGTGGCGGGCTACCAGCGGTGCACCAGATATGGGGTCCTGAAGGAGCGGGGTGAGGTGCCTACGGCGTTCCCGGCAACGCTCACCCGCGAGGGACTGTTCCACCGGCAACTTGTCGAGTTCGACCGCGCGCTGCGCGGGCAGCCGAACGCGGCCGCTACGTTCGCCGAGGCCACGGCTACTATCGCACTGCTCGAGCGCTGCCGCGAGCGACGAGTGCACACCCTGACCCGACCCTGGGAGCCCCGCACCTCAGAACCGGCACGCCGCAACCAGCTAGCCGGTGCCCGGCGGGTTGCTGTGACCGGCGCTACCGGCTTTATCGGGTCGCATGTGGTCGATCGGCTGCTACGTGACGACAAGACATCGGTCGTCGCGCTGGCCCGTACGCCGAGCAAGCAAGCCCGGCTGTCGCACGCCGACCACGCTCGGCTCGATATCGTCCGGGTAGACCTGCTCGGCGACCCCACCGCGTTGATGAAGGCCTTCTACGGCTGCGACGTCGTCATTCACGCCGCCTACGGCAATATGGGCGAATCCGCACTGCGCTGGGCGGTCACCGTCGACGGCACTGCAGCGGTCCTGGCCGCTGCCGGCAAGGCCGGGGTTGGCCGGCTGGTGCATGTGAGCAGCGTCAGTGTTTACGACGCAGCAGCCGCGACCGTGATCGACGAAGACTCACCGCTGCGTGAAATCGATCCTCGGGACCTGTCCTACGCGCAGCAGAAACTCGCCGCCGAATGCCTGGTCCTCGACTCAACCGACGACCGGATCGAAGTCGTCTGCGTCCAGCCAACGGTGGTCTATGGCCCGTGGGGTCCATTGTGGACCATGCGCCCGCTACGCAGGCTCGTCGAAGACAACACTGCCCTCCCCAGCGGTCCAAGTGGTTCCTGCGATGTGGTCCACGTGCACGATGTCGCCGACGCCATCACGTTCCTCGCCTCCGCCCCCGGTGCCCCCGGACGGCGGTTCCTTGTCTCCGGGACGGCATCAACGACCTGGGGCCAGTTCTACGACTATTACCGAGACATGCTTTCGCTGCCCCGCCTTTCGCTGCCCGACAGTGCTGCCTGGGCTGAGCGGGACCGGCGGTTCTACGCCGGCTCAACGCCCGTGGACACCTCACGGCTGGCGGCCCTGGGTTTCCGGTCACAGATCGACCTGCACTGGGGAATGGCTCACCTCGCCCGTTGGGCTCGATGGGCTGGTCTGGCGTGAGCGCGCACCCTGCCACCTCCCCGGGCAGCAGCCGGGGCGCTGGCCGGTTTGAGCTCAGCGGCTCGGTCCTGACTCACCCGGCACGAGGCGACGCCGCCTCCCACGTGCTCGCCCAGGCTCCGCCGGGCAGGCTGGCCGTGGTCACCGACCCGCTGCCGTCTGGCCCGCCGACGGTGCTGCGGACGGCGCTCGCCGCCTGGGAAGCCATCCCACCGTCGGCGACTCATCACCTGATCGTGCAGGACGACATGCTCCTCAACGTAAAGTTGTTCGAGCGGGCTGGGCTGGCGATCGAGGCCATGCCCCAGGCGGCACTAGCGCTGTTCTCGCTCTGGGACTCGCGCAACGGCGGAGCGGTGCGGCTGGGGGCCTTGAGCGGGGCGAGATGGGTGGCCTCGGTGAACGAACACACCCAGTGCGCCGCGTTGATCTTGCCGCGAGCAGTTGCCGCGGGATACGTCGACTACGTCCGGAGCCACTCGTGGACGTGGCCGGAGGACATCCTGATGTCCCGTTACCTGCGCGCGGAGAACGTGCTCTGCCTGATCGCAGTGCCCAATCTCGCCGAGCACAGCGACCTCCCCAGCATCGTCGGCAATAACTTTCGCGGTCCGCGCCGGTCCGCCTGCTTCCTCACAGCAGACCGCCCGGGTGGCGAGGACCGCGTCCACACCGACCTGTCGGTCGTCCCGTTCTTCAAAAATGGCAGGGCGCAGTGTGTCGTCCGGCTCGAGAACAGCCAACCAGCGCGCTGGTTGCACGTGGAGACAGCGGACTTCCTCAGGGGCGCAGGGGCGCCCGACCGTGACCTGCGGCCGCGGCTGGGGCGGCTGACGAGAGGCCTGGACCCGAACGCCCTGCTCGGCACGTGGCTGACGGCCTACACGCTGGGCTGGCAAACACCCAAAACTGATCGCGACATCGACACCGCTGTCGTCACCGAAGCATTGCGCACTATTGCGGTGGGCGGCATGAGCCACTACACGGCCGCTCAGCACATCAACGATGCAGCAGAGTTGTTCACCGAGGTAGCCCACGTCGCGGTAGAGGCGGGCCGCACCACAGCCCCGAAGCCCCGGCACGCCGCTGTCCGCCTGCGCGTCCTGGGGGCCGACGGCCCGCTCGGCGAGCATCTTGTCCGCCTTCTTGCCGATCGCGGTCATCCCGTGACGGTCGTCAGCAGCCAGCCGCCCAACGGCACCCAGCGCGGCGTCCGATATGTGGTCACGCAGATACCCGTGACGGGCAGCGAGAGGGATGCGGTCATCGATCTGCGCCAACTCGACGACGGGCAGACCACGGCCGCCGGACGAACAATCGTCATCCGCTCGGGCGGCCCAGAACAGCCCGAAACCCGCCACGACGTCGGTCACCTCTATGGTCCCGGCTGCGGTCCTGGATCAGTCATCGGCGCAATGGTCTGGGCCGCGCTGCAAAACCAGCCGATCACGATCACGGACGTAATGCCGGGCGTGGTCCGGCCACGACATATCCAAGAACTGGCCGATCTCGTACTCGCGGTTGTCAGTGGCCGCAGCGCCGCACCCCCACTGGAGTATCCCGTCCGCGAACTAGCGAAGATCGTCACACTGGTGGTAAGGCCCACGCCCGTCCACGATCTGCGGACCGCGGCGCACGCACCCACTCCTCCTAGGCGCGTACCGCACCGAGCCGACGACCTACGGTTCCGGTTACATCACTTCTCACAGTGGCTGGCCTACGAATACACCCCGACGGACCCGGCGATGATCACCTGAATCCCTGGTTGGATCTCGTGGTACGTGGCACGCAGTGACTCGGCAATCGCCGCAGCATCCGTCATCGGGCACACGCCAATCAGTGCTCCACCCCCTCCCGCGCCGCTGATCTTCAGCGGCAGCCCCACCGCGCTTCTAGCAAGCGACCGCAACTGTTCGATGAGCGGGGTCGACATCTTTTGCAGATCGCGCATGGCCCGGTGGGCCTCAGTCATGGCATCGGTCAGCGCCCTTAGGTCCCGTGCCCGGATCGCTTCCCATACCATGCCGGACGCTGTGTCCGACCGCTCGATGTATTCCGCAAGCACCGGATCTGAGGCCGCGTACTGTGCCCGGACCGATCTGATGTGATGCGGAGTGGATTTCGGCGTCCCGGAATCGACCACTACCAGTGACCACTCCGCTGGGAAATCGACATGGTCGAGCAGATCCGGTAGGCCGCTAGGCCTACCATCGAACAGCGTCGCCCCACCCCGTGCGATGGCCAAATGATCCATCCCCCCGCCATTGCATATCGCGTACTCGAACTCATAGGCCCATTGGACAGTGACTTCCGAGGACACCGAAGCAGCGGCGGGGATCACCGCAACAAACGCCTCAAAAAGGCCCATGATCAGCGCGGTGGACGTGGCGAGGCCGCTCGCGCTGGGCGCCTCGCTCCACACCCTGACAGGTGGCGGATCCTGCGCCACACCCGGAATCCGCTGTCCCAGGAACCGCCAGATACCTTGCGTCCACTCGAACAGTGTCATGTCCGAGGCAATTTCAGCTGTTACACGTCCGTTCACCTCTACGGTCGTGAGCAGATCGATGGCCACACAGGCCGAGCGCCCCCCGATCCAATCCAAGTCTTCCCCTGACAAACAAGCCCGAACGGGTCTAGATACTCGCACCACAGGCCTAAGGCTCACTGCATCTCCGCCCTCACGCCGTCGAGATGCTGAAATGGGTTCGTGCCGGCCAGGCACGGGATCGGCGTCATAAGAGACCTCGGGATCGAGGCTTAGCCCAGCACCGTACGGTCGGCGGGTGACAGCCGATCCGACGCGAAGTTCTGCTGGTGCCAATACGGATACGGCAACGGAGTCGCGCTGACTTCGTCGAGTTGCGCCACCTCAACATCGGACAGCGAAAGCTCAGCAGCAGCTAGATTGTCGGCGAGTTGATCCTCGTTGCGCGCGCCGATAACTAATGAGGTTACCCCCGGTTTGCGTAGCAGCCATGCCAACGACACCTGGGCCGCAGACACCCCGTGCACGTCGCCAATTCGTGCGGCCACCTCGACAATGTCATAAAGCTTGTCCCTGTCATGTACCGGAGGCTCGTTCCATTCCGTCAAGTGCCGCGAAGTCTCCGGCAACTCATGCCCACGGCGGAACTTGCCCGACAGCAGGCCACCGGCCAGCGGGCTCCACACCAGGATGCCCAGGCCCTGATCGATCGCGACCGGCACCAACTCGTGCTCGGCCTCCCGGGCCTGCAGTGTGTAGTGGATCTGCTGCGAGACAAAACGCTGAAAGCGGTCCCGGTCAGACACCGCTAGCGCCTTCATCAAGTGCCAAGCCGAGTAGTTCGAGCAGCCGACATAGCGGACCTGGCCCTTGCGGATGAGCGTGTCCAGCGCCTCGAGCGTTTCCTCCAGCGGTGTCTGACCATCCCAGCCATGCACCTGGTAAAGATCGATGTAATCGACGCCAAGCCGACGCAGGCTGTCCTCGCAGGCACGCAGGATGTGCTGGCGCGACAGCCCCGCATCATTCGGTCCACCACCCATCGGCATCCGCACCTTAGTCGCCAGCACAACCTCCTGGCGGCGCTCCTTAACCGCCTGACCGAGGATCTCCTCCGCGGCACCCTGCGAATAGACATCAGCGGTGTCGATCAAGTTGACGCCACGCTCCAGGCACAAATCAATCAGCCGTCGGGCCTGCTCCACATCGGTATTGCCCACATTGGCAAACCCGCCCCGGCCCCCGAAGGTCATCGTGCCCATGGCCATCACCGAGACCCGCAGACCCGACCGACCCAGCTGCCGGTACTCCATGCCGCCATATTCGGCGATCAACCACGTCCACGCAACGACGCCCTGCGCTCTGAGGGACTGACTGGGGCGGTCAATCGATGCGTTGTTCCATGGGAGGCCTGGATTGCGGCCCTCTCCAACAAACTCGCAAGCGGCCCCATCACCGGACGACGGGAGCCGACGGGACGGATCGTGATCTCAGGGCCTTCAACCAGCACGGTGTGGTTTCGTATGCTGATGATGTCCGCTTTGACCAATTGATGTCCTCGGCGGCTGGCCGTTGTGCTGCCAGCATGCCGGCCACCAGCTACCCAGTGAGCGCCAGCGGCTGCACCTGTTGGAATAAATGCTCGATCCAGACACGATCCGCATCCTGGAGCAGCGGGACATCCAACCTTTCTGGGGTTGCTTGCCAGTGGGCGCAGGTATGGAGTCCATTGCCTGTTGGCTGGCTTGCCGCTGCCGGAATGGTCACGTCGTGGCCACCGATAACGATCCTGCTTTCTTATGGATTTGTCTGTCCGCGCCGAATTGCCAGGTGTTGTGCCATGACGTGGTGGCCGAGGACTTCTGGCGATGACGAATCCTGGCGGCAGCGCGTAATGATCCGGCTCGGGTAGGTCTCATTAGTCCGCCACAAAGCCGGGGCGGACCGTAAAGTCTATCATTTTTAAATATCAAAACAACTCAGAGCCTGTTCACCGTTGCAAGTTGTGCCCAAGGGGGCCTGCTTTCGATCTTGCCCAGAACGACTTTCGGCCAACTATATTAAAATTCACTCGAGGTGTGTATGGGAGTGGTCCGGGTCGGGGACGCCCGGTGTTTGAGACCGGCTCGTTTGGCAATGACAAGTATCTCGGCTGGAACCAAATGTAACTTGACAAGTCGTTCATGCGAAGATTTCGACCTCTCCCTTGAGGGTGAGCGGGTCTGTCCGAAGCCGTAGCGTTCGGCCAGACCCGCTTCTACCGAGGTTTCTTTGACCGTGGCGTTAGCCCTATCGGGGCTGCCGCCACCTAAGTGCGGGCGTCAGGCCATACACAGTGCCCATGCATCCGTGTAGGCACCCGAGCTTCCCATTCCTCCGGTTTGCCCGATCGCTGTCCAGTTCTGCTGGGTAGTCCCAGTGGTGGGAAGCCCGCCCGTCGCAGTGCTGGGGTAATCGCCGATAAGGTGATCGCCCTGCGAACCCGGTGCCGTGAAGCTGCCACTTGTGGGATCGCTTCCGCTGATCGCCGCACCACCGCTGACCAGAGTCGTGCCCGTGCCACAGCCAGTCCCGGTGGTGGTCTGTTGAGTACCCGACGTGAAGGCGGAACTAGCGTGGGTGTGCTGAACCGTGACGGTGGGAAGGGTGCCGGAGTTGGTGCCGCAGATTGCATAGACCGTAGTCGTATTGGGATTAGGCGCTCCCATGCCGCCGTTCTCGGTCCATACCGTCCAGGAAGTCGGGTTCGTGCTGCCACCGCTTGCCGCAGCGCCGGAACTATCGGAGGGGAAACTAGCGATTTCATGGACGCTCTTGTTGTCGGCCCGTTGGGAGCGCACGCCACCGCCGATTAAACGGCCTGTGTCACAGGTCGCAGTTGTACTAGCCGTAGCCCCGGATGTTCCTGCGGGTCCGGATGCGCTGGCCACCACTACATGGGTGGCAGTGATCGCGCTGTTCGAGAAACACACCACGAAGGGCTGCACCGAATAATTACCGGTGCCCATACCACCGGTACCAGCGATCCCGAGCCAGTGCGTGACATTCGTGTCAGTGCTGGTTGCCGGGGACGTGCCGTTGGCGCTGGGCGGGTTGCCCAGCAGGTGGATATCATTATTGCCGGTAACGTTGACTCCGCCACCAGATGCAAGCTCTCCTGTGTTGCAGTCCGCGTCTGTGATCTTCTCCTGACCGGCACCTGGCATATTCCAGGGTGTCGATCCCGGAGTCCGCACCACGGAACTCGTCGACGCAGCGGCGATTCCTGGTATGACCAGCGCTAGCGCAGCGCCGACCACTGCCGCCTTAACAATGTTCTGTCTTCTCATTCCTGCCATCTCCTTACGGACAGTCAGCTCTTCGGCATTGCAGATGAGAAACAAACTGCTTCCCGGGTGAAACATCAGAAACCGTCCTCTTCGCACGCGAACCGAACGTAAAAAATGACGAAGCGGGCGATTGCGAAAACTCTCACAGAGGATGAATGAGACGAAGTCGGCTATCATTCTTCTGCGCAGTGGAATGAAGGTGCGACCACTCATGAATGGCGTGTTTTTAGGACCCCGGCGAGGCAATCGCCGGGGTCCTTTGGCCCTTTCTTAGAAGGTGAAGGTCACGGTATTCGAGGTTGATGATGCGAACTTGGCGGGATTGGTGGGGATGAACATCGCGGTGAGTGAGTGGGGTCCGGGGCTAAGTGGGGTGAAGGGTCCGATGGCGGTGCCGGCGATGACCGCGACAGGGGCGCCGAGGTTGGTGGTGCCGTCTTTGAATTGAACGGTTCCCGCCGCTGTCAGCGGGCTTACGTGGGCGGTGGGGAAGGCGAAACCACCCAGGCCGAGGGGCAGAGGTACCTGGGACACGCTCAGCGTGGTCGTTGTGGCTGTCCCTAGTACCGGCGTCGGCGATGGTGACGGGGTTGGCGTCGGCCTTGGAGTCTGGGTGGGGGTAGGTGTTGGTGTTGGGGTCACCACCGGAGTCGGGCTCGCGGTCGGTGTTGGGGTTGGCGTGGGTGGCACCGGTGTGGGCGTGGGAGTCACCACTGGGCTCGGACTAGGTGCGGGGGTTGGTGTTGGGATTACCACCGGTGTGGGGCTTGGGGTTGGTGTCGCCGTTGGCACCGGGGTTGGTGTGGGGCTTGGGGTTGGTGTGG
>JAJPIR010000297.1 GCA_021324675.1 Actinomycetota bacterium | reverse complement strand
TACACCACTCATCCAGTTAGGCAGGCGTTGCCGCTGTAGTGACTGACTAAATACCAGCCGGTTTGTGCAGGCCGTCGTCGATCTGGTGACCTCTTGGGTGTGAACTGGGGGCAGTACGGTGCGATAAAGGTGAATGCCCTGGTCAGAAGGTCTACTGGGATCGGATCTGGTGCGATGCGGGTAGTACGGTTGCGGTACGTCACTGCTGTACCGGCTTCGTTGGCCCAGACACCCGCGTGACGATCATCGCGAACACCTCACCGGCCGACACGTCGTGGCCCACTTGAAGGTGCGTGCCGTCCGCGCCGCTGCGGTGTTCGGGCATGTTGTCCCTCGCATCGGTGCGCCACTGGGTGATCGCATGCCCGTCAGAGGAATCCAACAGGAAAGGCACGGTATGGCTGATCACCGGCATGCAGCCACCGCTCACCCACGCCGCCTTTCCTGGAAATTGACCGGAGATTGCCTGGGAATTAACCCAAACAGGACACATCAGGCGCCTGTCCCTCGATAAGCCACCCAGGGGGACGCGTCGGGGAGAGTCCGTCCCCCACCCGAGGAGGGAAAGGATCACGATGCGAGTTGCAGAAGTGTTTACGCCGTATTCAGCCGACCGTGGCCATGACCGAGACCGAGACCGCTGGGACCACCACGACCGCCACGAGCACCACCGCGGGCACTGGGACCGCTGGCACCGGTGGTGCTGGGACGACTAAGCACTAGCCAGCTCGACGACGGGTCCCCCGCACACCGCGGGGGACCCGCTTCGTTTGTTGCTAAACTTTCCCGCTTTGACCAATGGTGCGATAAATGATTGACCGCGCGATGCCAACAGCTCGTCTGGTCAGCGCAGATACTTTTCAACAATAGGCACTGGTAGGAGATGTTAACGGTTGTTTCAAGCAGGTAAAGAATGGAGATTATCATTGTGGTGATCTTCTCACCGTAAGCATTCACGTGGAGAGTTGATCTTCGGTATGTCGGTGCGTGGCAGTAGGGCTGCGCTTGGTGATGATCTTCGTTCGTGTCTTGTTGGATTCCAGAAGTCGGCCAGCTGTATTGAGCAGCGGTTTCACGCCGCCCGTTCGTACTCGTTGATCAGGCCATCCCCAGAATCGGTCGACGAGTGATGCGTTTATGACTGAGGTCCGCGACGGGGTTGGTCGGCCATGGAGGGCGAAGGTCGCGAGCGCGATAGGGTCGTCGACCGTTGTAATGACGAACATAATCTGCGAGTACGACACACAGGTGCCGCTTGCTGAAGATCAGTATGCGGTTGGTGAGTTCGGTTCACAGGGTTGCGGACGAACCGTTCGGCGAAGCAGTTCGCCCGCGGGCACCGAGGGGGAATCCAGACCGCCTGGATGCCCACATCGGCCGGGACGGCATCGAATGAGGTGGTGAACTGCCCGGCCCGGTCGCGGACGAGGAACTGAAACTGCGTGAGGCGATCACCCAAATCCATCACCAGGTTGCGGAGCTGCTGGGTAGTCCATGGGCCGTCTGGGTTAGTTGTCACACCCAGCAGGTGCACGGATCGGCTGGGCACCTCAAGCACTAAGAAGACGTAGATCCGCTGGAGGGTGACTGCGCAGTCCACGTGGAAAAAGTCGCAGGCCAACATCGTCGACGTCTGGGTGCGCAAGAACTGCCGCCACGTCGTGTCGGTGCCCCGGACCGGTGCCGGAGATATCCATAACCACTGGAGAATGCGGCGGATTGTGGACGCTGCCACATGGTGACCGAGCTTGAGCAGCTTGCCCTGGATCCGCTTATATCCCGAGCTTCGATTCTCCCCGGCTATGCGCTCGATCAACGAGACCACAGCGTCTTCGACGGGTGGACGCCCGAGGCGGTGGGGATAGGTCCATTTCTTGGCGACCAGCCGCCGGTGCCAGCGCAAAATCGTGCCCGGTGTGACCAGGCGATGTCTGCGCAGCATCTGCGGCAATCTCCGCACGAGTGCGGCGAATACCGCGCGATCCGCCCAGTCCAGGCGTGGCGTCGGGTTAGCTCTGCGAGCACGGCAACCTCATGACGCAGCACCAGGAGTTCGACGTCCTTGGACGCTGACGAGCGGGCGAGCAACAACAGGAGGTTCAGCACCCGGAGGAAGATCAAGTAGAGCAGATGCAACAACACGGCACAGGATCATGCCCTGTCGCCCGGGGACTCCAATCACACAGCTCACAGCACAAGCCGACTTCTGGAACCCCACAGGGCAGACACATGGCAGCTCCTGTCTGCCGAGCGGGCCGCTGCCGCGCACGCCATAGACGACAGAGTTTTCCCCCGCATCAACCCACCAGATCAGCAACAGTAGTCGTCCTCGCCCTGAATAAGTGATAGCTGCGACAATCAGGCGAATTGTTCGCTTTGACACAGGTCGACGTACACCACTCGCCTGCTACGTCGTTGCGTTCCCCTAAAGGCTAGCTGGAGAGTTGTCGACTCGATGAGTGAGTCGCTGCCCCATCCAGCGCGCTAGCTAAGTAATGATGGACCGCCGCTGTGGTGAACTTAGGTAGTAGATGGGGGGTGGTGGGATGAACAACATCAAAGGGTACGTATCCGGCGGCGGTGTCGTCGGTCAGCGTGTACGTAGCCCGCGGGAAATCTCAGTAGTGACAGCGCCTCCCGTACTAGGTAACACTGGGTTGAAATCTCAGTAGTCGTTGAGACTCGCGCGATGGTAAAGGGGGCTTTCGGCTAGACATTCCGCAGCTATTTCGACAATTCTCGCTGGATGGAAGCCGGGAAACGCCGATACGGCGGGGAAGACCGGGCGAACATGCCCGATGCGTCTCAGGAGGTGGGCGCATGTCGGGCGATGTCTTTATGGGGCCGCCCTGTGAGGAGAATCCCTCAATCATCAGCTAGCCGCGGGATCTGCGCCCGGACGCATTCCCGAGTAGATCACCCACACCGGACGCCGGCGAAACTCGGACAGTGAACCTGTATGGGACAGCGCATATCGCATTGCGGTGAAGGGGTCCACCAGGCGAGGACCACAGTTGCAGGCAACCATCTCAGGCTAGGAAGCTTATCCACCCATATGGGCCTCGATGGTGACGCTGTGTCTTCCCTCCGTGCAGCTGGGCTACGCCGTCGGCATTTAAGGGTGAACCATCTAAGGCTGGCAAGCGGTGCGATCGGTCGACTCGTAATATTGAGCGCGAGCTCGCATAGCGAAGTAGAAGGTTCTTAATGACCGTTTTACAACGCGTCACCAGGGGATGAGGGGATAAACAACTGGGGGAACGTCGGTACGCGAGAACTTCGCCTAGCTAGCCCCGGGCCACGGGGAAGATCGAGAGATACTCCGCCGGTTTGAAAGCTGTGAAGAGGCTGACCGAAGGTGCATATACCGAGGTTGCCTAAGCGCATCGAATCGCGCTTTTCTGGGCGCCTATCGAGGGAGTTCTGAACGATGGATGTTGGTTACGAGCAGTACTGCTTCGCTGATCCGTTGTTCTTCGACATCCCCGAGTGTTCTGGTTCCTCTGACCCCCATTCCTTGATCAGCTTTCTCCGTCACCGGAGGGATGGGACACCCAAGTCATGGCTGGGTGGCGGATGTTTCATCCGTGTGATCGGCGACTTCCGAGCCAAGGGTGGAAAATCCACGTTTCGGCCGGCCTTGACAACGCCGAAGATGTCCTGCGGGCGGTCTACGAATACTGCACCCGACGCAAACTACCATTCAAGTTTCTAGATAGCAGGGCAATCCTGTTGGCACGTAATTCCAAGTACGCGCCAAGGGAGGCCAGCGGCAAATTTATCACTCTCTATCCCAGTGATGAAGGCGAACTGCGCCGAGCGTTGACGGATCTGGCCGCGGCTCTAGACGGCCAGCACGGCCCGTACGTACTGAGTGACCTACGTTACGGCGACGGGCCGCTGTACGTACGATACGGCGGCTTCCTACGCCAATGGGTGGTCGATGAAAACGGCGAGCAGTTGCCCGCACTACAAGGCCCAGACGGCACCCTAGTCCCCGACCAGCGCCGGCCCACGTTCCAGATACCGGACTGGGTGCGACTACCAGAATTCCTCGCCCCGCACGTGGCGGCCCGGTGCAACAACGACATGACCACGTTGCCCTATCGAGTCACCGGTTCCTTGCACTTCTCCAACGCTGGCGGCGTGTACACCGCAAACCGGATCAGTGACGACTTACCAGTAGTACTCAAAGAAGCCCGCCCGCTAG
>JAJPIR010000186.1 GCA_021324675.1 Actinomycetota bacterium | reverse complement strand
GGACGTCCATCAGCACCACATCTGGGCGATGGCAGCGGATCTGGGTCAGCGCCTCGGCGCCATCGACAGCTTCGGCCACGACGGAGATGTCGTCCTCCGCGTTGATCAGCATCACGATACCTGCGCGCACCAGCGGCTGGTCATCGACTACCACGACTCGGATCACGCTGACACCCTTCCTTGGTTGCCCCCTGATGATTCCCGTTGGTAACCCACGTCGTCGCTGTCGGCGCGTGCAGTGGTGGCGTCAGGAACTGTCCCATGCGCGGTGCTCGGAAGGGGGAGCGTTGCAGTCAACCGGTAGCCACCGTTGTGGTGGGGTCCAGCCTGGAGCCGCCCGCCGACTGCCTGAGCCCGCGCCCGCAGACCAGCCAGTCCGCGGCCGACCGATAGCGCCTGGCCCCGGTTCGCTGCCGCCGCGTTGAGGTCATTATCGATCTGGACGAGCAGCCGGCTTTCCTCCCACACCAACCGCAGGTGCGGGTAAGAATTCACGCCAGCGTGTTTCAGTACGTTGGTCAGGCCCTCTTGCATGATCCGGTAGGCGGCGAGATCAATGCTCGGGTCCAGATTACGTGGTGTTCCCTCGACATGAACGGTGACCGGCATGCCGGTCTCGCGCAACGAGGTGAGTAGCAGGGGCAAATCAGCCAGTCCCGGTTGTGGTGCCAATTCGTCGATGCCACCGGAACTGCCGGCGGCGCTGGCTTCGAGTACTCCGAGCAGCCTGCGTAACTCTGCCATGGCCTGCTTGCCGGTGCTTTCGATATGCGCCAGTGATTGCCTGACCTGTGCGAAGTTTTTCTCGGCAACGCGGGATGCGCCGGCGGCCTGCAATACGATCGCGGTCACCGCGTGAGAGACGATGTCATGGAGTTCTCGCGCGATCCGGCTGCGCTCAGCGGTTATCGCTTCCCGGACGGTCTCTCGCTCGCGCTCGAGCTCTTGCACGTGCTGCTTGCTTGCCTGTGTCACCCGACCCGCACCCCACGCCCCGGCAGTGGCAATGACGAGAAAGATGAAATTGGGCACGAATGAATACAGCTGGTGGGCAAGATCATCGTTAACCCTAAATGCTACGCTGGCACCTAAACCGATGGGAATGAATGACGCGAGCAGTGCAAGTACTGAGGTTTTTTTGGGGCGGTGAACGGCGACCGCGTAGAGCGCAAGTGGAACTCCTGCGACCGGCGTGTACCAGGTCATGATTGGCCATCCGGCTACGCTGAATACCCATTCAATGACGAAGACGGCGACGGGAGCCCTGTTACGCCAGGCCAGAGGCACCAGCATCAATACCGCGAACAGCCAGATGAAGATCAGCAACGGGTTGGCTGCCAGGTTGATCAACTTGAGCCAGGAGGCAAAAAAGAACAGATTGAGGAGAAACAGCGCGGGAAGCAGGAACGCGTCCTGCTTCGCCGACGGCGGGAGGTGGATACTCTTGGGTAGCCAACCCGAAACGTTCATGGTGACGAGTGTGATCGATGCGTCGTTGATCGATCGTTGGGCAACGTTGTTCTGTGCGTGCTGAACTGATCGAAAGAGTAATCGGGACACACGCCGGGCTTCTCGCCCCGGCACGGGTCGTATTGCCAGAAGGATGCAACGCTATTATTCGTGACTGCTTCTGCTGCGATCGCAGCAGGCGCTGCGGCAAAAATGAAAACGGTGGCGAACAACAACGCTGAAATAGCCATCCTGATTTGTTTGCGCACCGACCGGCCGGTGACGTGTACCGCCAACCCCTCGGCGGTACACGGGTCAGAAGAGATCATCGACTTCTCCTCGGCTGGCCAATTGATAACGACAGTGGCACCTGCATTGATCGGGGACAACCTGCCATAGCAGGCGATGGCATCATGGCTGTTGTTGCGTAGGCCATCTCTACCACACCGCTCGCCCTTGTGCCGTCCACTCGGTAAATAACTCGCCGGGGCCGGTGTTGCTCGGCGTCGCGGCCTTGGTTTTGCCTCCAGAAGAAGATGACACAGACGGCGCAGACGGTTTCGCCGTGAGCAGGTCGCGCAACCGGTTCAGTGCCCGGTGCTGTGCCACTCGCACGGCGCCAGGAGTCGAGCCCACAGCCTCAGCGGTCTCTTCCACGGAAAGTCCCACCACGATCCGCAGGTGCAGGATCTCGCGCTGCTTGTCCGACACCGACTCCAGCAACCTGGCCATCCGACCAGCGAACTCGCCATTCATCACCTGTGCCTCCGGGCCATCGGCGAGATCCGTCGTATCTGGGACGTCGGGGACCGGCTCGGTGCGGTTGCGCGCTGCCGAACGGTGGGCGTCGGCTACCTTGTGCGCGGCGATGCCATAGACGAAGGCCAGGAACGGGCGGCCCTGGTCGCGGTAACCGGGCAGGGCGGTCAATACCGCGATGCACACTTCCTGGGCCACGTCGTCGGCAGAGGTGAAGGTCCGTTCCTGGCCGCCGACACGGGTGCGGCAATACCGCAACACGAGGGGACGGATCCACCGGAGCATCTCATCGATGGCGATTGGATCACCATTGACCGCGGCGCTGACAAGGGCATCGCGGTCATTGCTCGGCGTGCTCGGCGACGTGCTGCTCACGGCAAGCGCGAGGCGCGCAACGGGTGCCAACGACGTTGGGGAGTCGAGTACTGAGAGCGTAGTCACCGGGTGCCCCTTTTGCTGATTCGATCAGCCACCGTGTCGGGTTCTGCGCACGCTTGGCGGTGCGTGGGCACCAATATGTCGAAAGGCCAGCGGCCGGTCGTCCGCTTGACAGACCATCTTCGGCCTACCGCAGAGACCGCAGGGCGGGTACATCAGATGTGGTATCCCTGCCGCGACCGCTACCGCCCACGGCTGATCACGGCCAGTTTCACCAGGGCAAAGAGCCCGGGCTGGGAATGCCGGATCCGGTGCGGGTATACAGCCTGGATGAACAGCCCGAGTCGTGAGCCGGCTGAGCTTGACCTGCGCCCGCTTCCCGGTGGTGAGCAGTGGCCGCTGCCGCGCGCGATCCGGGCGGCTGATCCCGTCCCGGCCGACACGCTGATCCAGGTGACGCTGGTCTTGCGTCGCCGTGCGCAACTGCCCGATCCCGCCGGTATGGCGCCGATCTCCGCTGCGCAATTCGCCGCCACCTACGGTGCCGATCCCGCTGACGTCGAGCTGGTGACCGCCACCATCACCGCTCTCGGTGCCCGAGTGGTGGCGATACGAGCCGCCGCGCGGCAGGT
>JAJPIR010000264.1 GCA_021324675.1 Actinomycetota bacterium | reverse complement strand
TTCTGCGACAAGGCCAGCCCGTGGCAGCGGCCCAGCAACGAAAACACCAACGGGCTGCTGCGCCAGTACTTCCCTAAGGGCACTGACCTGCGCGTACACCAACCAGAAGATCTGGCTGTGGTGGCCGCTGAGCTCAACGACCGCCCCCGCAAGACACTGGGCTGGTCGGCTCCGACCGATCAGCTCGAGGCGTTCCTCCGCGTCGGAGCCGACTGACCCAGCAGCGACGGCGCTGCCAGGATGGGCGCATGGCGAACATGCGTCGGCGCAGCCCGGAACCACCACCAGGGATGCCGCAAATCGAGTGGCGGATTCCAGTGATCGTCGCAACGGGTGGCCTTGTGATCGCGAATCGTAGTCGTATTGAGATCAGGGCACGGCGGTGTGGTGAGGTCGGCGACGGGCGTGTCGGTGTCGGCGGACCAGGTCTGGATGGTGGCGGCCACAGCTAGAGCGCTGCCGTAGAGGACCTGCTGGCCGCCTTGGCGGATGAGCAGGGTGCCTAGGCAGCGGAAGGCTCGTCCCTTGAAAGCCAACACGAGGATGTGGGTGGCGGCGCGCTTGCCGTACCTGTGCCCGGTGGGCGGCCACGAGCTGCGCGGGGGTATCCGTTCCATCCGACGCGGTGCAGTGGGCGTGCAAATCGATACGCACCAGCGCCAGTCTGCCCAACTACCCCAGATTTACGGCAATCCCCGCTCCGGATTGGACCACTTCAGGCGCGGCCGGCGCCTGCGGCGAGCGCTGGGCGGCGGCTCCAGCATGTGTGACCGAGGTTGCTTCTTGTCGCCGAAGATCAGCTCGGAGACCGCTTGGAAGACCTCTTCAGGCTGGGGCAGGAACTTGAGGTATTCCAAATCCTGCTTTTGACCGGCCGACTCCACCCGCACCGTGCCGTAACCCAGGATCTGCCCGAGCACCGGCCGCAGGAAGCTCATGTCGGTCACCTTGGTAATCGGCATCATCGAGTTTTTCGTCTGGATAATGCCGCTGGTCTTCATTAACCGCTTATCGGTCACGATGATGACTTCAACCCACCACTCCAGCACCTTCCAGGCATAGCGGATCAACGCCGCGACGGCGATGTACCACAGCAACGACTGCAGCAACCAGAGATCGATGCCAGCTGCGCTGATCAGCTTGGACAGCACGACAGCCGCGATCAGAACCCCGATGGTCTGCAGCAGCGGGATGATCAGCACCGCCCAGTGCCGCCGCACCCGGATCACCCGGCGCTCCACGGCGGGATTAAGCAGGACGCTGGACGCTCGACCAATCATATCAACGCTGCCCGCATCGTCTTTGCACTCACCGTGACCCACCTGCCTCGCCGCTGCGCCCGAGCGGACGCTACGCCGAGGATCACATTGTCCGCGCATTCCTCCCATCGATCAAGCGGCGAGACCCCCGAGGGTACTACCGTGATCGCTGATGACCAGCAGATTCGGTGCGTCGGGGCAGTGATCTTCGACGAGGCGGGCCGGCTGTTGCTGGTCCGACGAGCACGCGAACCCGGGCGGCGGCGCTGGTCGGTGCCCGGCGGCCGGGTGGAATCCGGCGAAACCGACACCCAAGCAGTGATACGCGAGGTAGCCGAGGAAACCGGGCTGACGGTCGAAATCGTCCGGCTACTGGGCAATGTGCAACGGCACGCCCCCGGCGCCGCGGTGTTCGACATCCACGACTACTGCTGCCGGGTGACGGGCGGCACGCTGCGCCCCGGCGACGCCGACGACGCCCGCTGGTGTGACGGGCAGACCCTGACCACACTTCCCGTGCGCGCCGATTACGAGGCGGTGGCCGATGCGCAGCGACATGCTGCATCGCGCCGCCACTAGGTCCCAGATCCACACCGTCTGATTCACGCTGGCGGAGGCCAACCAGGAACCATCCGGGGCCACCACCAACGCCCCCACACGCCGGTGTGGCCGGTCAGGGTGTGGCGAGCCAGCCCGGTGGCCGGATCCCACACCCGCACCGTGTGATCCCCGCTGGCGGAGGCCAGCCACCTGGTAACTGCTCTGGCGCGACGGCTACGAGGACCTCTCGACGACCCGCAAACGGCCGAGCAGGACCAGTGTGATGCCCTCGATCAGAGCTTGCACGCCGACGAGCGCGCCCAGCAGGGTGAAGGTGGCGGGGACGATGTTGAACAGTACGATCAACCCGAGCGCGATGGAAAGGGGGCCGCTGAAGAGCAGTACCCACCGCGGCTCGGGGTCGCTGAACGAGACGGCCACCCGAACGAGGCCGCTGACGAGGAACAACGCACCGGCGACCACAGTAAGCGCGAGCGCGGCGGTGGCGGTGTTGCGCAGCATCAGCAGGCCCAGGACCACGAGCAGGGCTCCGCCCAGCGCGGTCGACCAGAAATGTCCGGACCGCATGCGCGCGAAGGCCCCGATGAACTCGACGATTCCGCCGATGAGCGTGAACCAGCCAAGAAACCGCACGGTGACCACCGTGGCAATGACCACGTCTCCCAGAATGACCAGACCAACCACCACCAGCAGGACGCCAAGGATGACGTCTGTCACGGTCCTTTTCCGTACGAGATTGATGTCCGCCATCATCCCTGTGCCCCTCCCGCGGAAATGGCTGCACGCCGAGCGGCGCCCGCTACTAAGTGTGGCGTTCAGGTCGACCAGCCGCCAGCAGTCCGACTCGCTGGTCAGACGCCCGCAGTCGTACCGCCACGACCGTCGATCATGCCCGACCGACACCGTCCTGCGATACCGCAGGTCACCGCCGTGGATGGCCAATTCGGCACCCACACGCAAGAGCGCCTATCGGCGTCGCGATGCGATGGCGCCAGTGGCGCCACTCTTGCCCCCGCCACCACGACGAGCATCCCGGCCAGGACCAGGGGACGGAGCAGGAGCAGGGTCGAGCGACAGTCTGTGCCCTCTGCGTGCCCTAAAGGGCGGCCATTCAGGGTCTTTCATGGCTAATCACGGTCTGTCGAAACCGCTGCTCAACGGTTTTGTCCTGGGTATGTCATGTAGTTCCCAAGCTCTGTGAGTGTCGCTGCGGTGCTCCTGGGTGGAGGACCGCCAGGCTCGGCGCCGGTGACCCGGTGTGACTCACCCAAGCTCTGGCCGCGGTGGCGTGCCCTGATCTAGATCTGTCCGCCGTGGTTGCCGGCACCGACCTGGCCCACCAGTTGGCCTGATCAGAAGCCTGTCCGCCCTGTGGGCGTGACCCGTCACAGAGGTGCCGCTCGGTGATCCCATCCAGGCCGGTGCCGACGTTGACCCGACGCTTAAGGAAGGACGCCCGGCCGGTGGCCATGTTGGCAGAAGTCGTTGATGCCGTGGTGGGGGTGGACACTCATCGCGACATCCACCAGGGGGAGATCGCGTACCCGAGCGGAACACCGATCGCCACCTGTTCGATCAATAATGACAGCTCGGGCTATGCCGAGCTGCTGGCCTGGATTGCCCAGCACACGCCCGGTCCTCGGGTGGCGGTGTCGATTGAGGGCACCCGCAGCTATGGTGCTGGGTTAGCCCGCGCGGTCGCAGCCGCTGGCCTGTTGGTCATCGAGTGTGAGCATCCCGATCGCAAGCAGCGTCGGGGCAAAGGCAAATCGGACTCCATCGATGCCCATCTTGCGGTGCTGACCGCGCTGCGACTCGACGCCGATCGGCTGCCCACCCCTCGCGCCGACGGGGACCGGGAAGCCCTGCGCATCTTGCTCAGCGCACGCCAAGAGATCACCACCACGACCACCGGACAGATCAATCGGCTGCGAGCGCTGCTCCGAACCGGCGACGACACCGAGCGCCACCTGGCCGCGGCAGACTCGCCCCAGCCGCCCTCACCACCCTGATCAAGCGCCGACTACCCCGCGATGCCAGCCGCGAACAGGCCATCCGCCACGCCGAACTTCGACGACTCGCGTTGGCCCTGCGCGAGGCCAGTCACGCGCTCAGGCCAACCGCGCCCAGCTCCAGGCCATCGTCAATGATCTCGCTCCGGGTCTGACCAACCAGCGCGGCATCGGACCCGTCAGCGCCGCCCAGGCCATCGTCAGCTTCTCCCACCCCGGCCGCTGCCGCAACGACGCCGCCTTCGCCGCCCTCGCCGGCACCAACCCGCTGCCCGCCAGCAGCGGCCGCACCATCCGACACCGCCTCATGTAGGGAGTCCCCGGTTGTTGATCTCTTCCGGGGCTCCGGGTTGCATGTGCGAGCCCGGCTGGTTCGGGAAGGTGCCACAGATTCGGCTTTGAGGGTCCCGGGATGGGACGCCTCGTGCGATTGATTGCCTTTCCGACACCTGCTACGGCACCCGTCTAAGGGAAGCGGGCTGGCCTATGCGGCCGAGCCCGACTGCAGCACATGAGTGGGAGCCGTGAGCAGCGCATCATGCGCCGGGGGCTGTGGAGAGCTGCCGTTGGTGACGCGGGGGCACCGAAACAGCACAGGGAACTGGGAGAACGGAGCGGCGTGAACGACCTCCAGGGCAACCGGGTGATAGGTCTGGATCTGGGCGTAACCAGCGTGCATTCGGCTGTCGTGCTGGATGTGACCGGTCAGGTTCTGGCGCGCCGGCGGGTGGTCTCGACGGTGGACAGCCTTGCCGAGTTAGAGCAGGCGGCGTTGCGGGGCGCGCCGGCGCAGACACGGTTGACGGTGGTCATTGAACCCACCGGGCCGATGTGGTTGCCCATCGCGGTGTATTTCGGTCGTCGGGGCCACACCGTGG
>JAJPIR010000049.1 GCA_021324675.1 Actinomycetota bacterium | reverse complement strand
TATTGCGATCCATGAATACCTCCGTAGTTGTGATCTCACGTGACCAGATTCGGACGCGTCAGATCGGTCCGCAGGCTCCATTTCCACTTCGATCACAAAACCGCCCTAAAATAGCCTCAGTATCGAAACCACTGGAGCGGGGTGGCTGAGCCCGTCACGATGGACATCGCCGACTAAGTCGTCGTGTAACCGCGATGACCGCGACACCATCCCAATGGCCTAATGCATGACCGATTACGTAAGAATCTCTAAACCTGCCGGTTGACCGCACCTAACTATCACTACCGCCGGGAGGCTAACACAGCGTTTAGTTAACAAGGCGCAAACAACGGTCAACCATCACGAGACCTTTGTGTCGACCATAATAGGAGTTTAACGTCAATCGCGAGCAGAATTAACATCAGTCATCAGCCGGGACCGTCAGACGCGTGGTGGAGTTCACCGGCGTCCCCGCTAGATGGTCACCCGTACAGCTATTTTAAATAAATGTCATGGCGGGTCGGATGCCAAGCGGATGCAATTCACAGTGATATGTTTGTTCCTGGCGGCCGACGCGATAGCCTGCCGATGTGGTGAGTCGATCGACTCGATCGGCGACTAGCCGTGGTGTCCTGGAAAATGGAGCTGGGCGCCCATCATTCACGCTGGCGGGCCTACGCAATCCCGACAGCATAATCTGACCGGATGTCTCCCGGGCCTGCAGCCCGGCGAGCATTCGCCCATCATCAGCAGACCCGCATACAGCTCATATACCTCATAACGGACTCAGAGGGCACGCGGCAGCTATCATTGGCCTACCTACCACTGTCTAGCCCATGCACACTCGAAATCCCTGACCGTGCATCAGGGATGCACCGCATGTCGGGATGTCTTCGGCCTAGCGGTTCGCGCCACGCGGTCATTTTGACCGATGACCGCACCTACCGCACGCATTGAGTGAGATCGTGAGCCCAAACAGTAGCCGTCCTGGAATCTCGCGTTACGCCGATAGTAAGCGATCCGTTACAGAAAACTGACCCCGTTACGCCAATGGAGTTGTCCATGTGAACTTCCGTTACACAAAGGATCCCGGTCCGATGAACCAACGGACGACTTCAGCACGGCCATAAATTCGCTAACGCTTGGATAGAAAGATGAGCACCGCAGTCGTGTCGCAACCTACTACCCCGCTGATCAGGTCAGCGGGGCAGTCGGAGATTGTGACATCGGCACCAGCGTTCGCGCCCCTTTCGTTCAGAGCACGGCCGGGCGGTCGAAGTTTCAAGGCGGTCCGACGAGCCAGCCTCAAACTTCTTGTCTCTGGTGGATTCACGGTGCTGGTAGCTTTGCTGCTAGAACTGATCTTGGCTGACAGCGGCATCGCTTCACTATCGGCACCAGCCGGCGCCGTAGCTGACGCAATTGTGAAAACTGAGGCAACCACATACTACGCGCGGGCCAACCCAGCGCCCTTCATAGGTCACAATAACAGCAAGCCTAGCGGCGGGTGGGCATCAGCACTGGGATCGATGGGCGACACGTCTACACTGCGTTCTCGTACTTCCGATAGTACGCGTTTGCCGGTTGGGTATATCGCCGGTGCGATCGCTGAGGGTTTTGTTCCCGGTGCTAGTTCCGCCGGAACCGTTGGAGGAACCAGCAGTTCCGGCGGAACCAGCACCGGCGGAGTCTTCGCCATTTTGCTGGCCTTGGGCGTCATAGCTTTCCCCAATCTGTCTCAGTGGATGGGGGCGGAATACGGCAGCCGGTTAATCTGGGTCTTCTCACGACCTCTCGTACGTCCTGGATAGTAGTCCCCAAGTGTAAACCTTTACCGTCAGCGAAAAACTAATCACGAACACTGTCTACCCTCTTCAACAAATGGGACGTATTGTGAAGACCGCAAAAATGACCTTGGTGGCCGCAGTGATAGCGGCCGGAATGCTCGCAGGCGGAACCGCGACCGCGTTCGCGGCCATCCCCGCCCCCTCCCCCACCGTATTCGCTGCCTCAAGTGACGGACGCGATGGAGATCACCATGGCAGCAATAACAACAACGGCGGAAGCACAAGGATTCACTCGAGCGGCCAGCAGCAGTCGCCACGCGGCAACTCGCCAAGATATAGCAACGACAACACCACAAGCACCAGGCAGGACTCCACCAGTCATGCCTCCGCCACAATTGACCCGGCTTCAGGAACAGGCAACCATGTCAGATCGAGCGCACATAACAACAGCAATGCAACCAGCAGCGTGACCGGTGCGGGTAGCTCCAGAAACGAGGTCAGCTCGAATGCAAACAACAGCGGTATCGCCACCTCTACAGCGTCTGGTCGCAATAACAATGTTCACAGCAATGCCAACAACAGCGCTACGGCCTTGTCCGTAGCGACTGGCAACAACAACAATGTTCAGATCAACGCTAATAACAGTGGTATCGCAGCGGCCGGAGTAACTGGCAACAACAACAATGCCAGCTCCACCGCAAACAACAGTGGCCGTGCAACTAGTGGCGTGTTCGGTAGTGGAGGAAATAACAACACCACCAACGCTACAGCGAATGGTGCGGGCAGCCAAGCCGCATCAGGGGTGATCACGGCCGGAAATAGCAACACCACCAATGCCACCGCGAACGGCACAAACACAACTGCCTCGAGTCTTGTTGATTCCGGTAACAGTAACAAGCTAAGCTCGAGCGCTACCGGGACCGGTAGCACCGCCGCAAGCATCGTCTTTGGCGCCACGGGCAATAACAACAAACTCGGGAGCCAGGCCACCGACGGCGCCACCGCCGTCTCTGCGGTCAACAGCAGCAACAATAACCAGGCCACCAGCATCGCCAAGGGTGCGGGTAGCGCCGCTGTAGCCCTTGTCAACGCCCCGACGACGGGTACCAGTGACAACAACGTGCTCAACGCGATCGGGACGAACGGGGGCCAAGCAGGTGCCAGTGTCATCGGTGACAACAACAAGGCCACCAGCGTTGCCGAGGGCACGAACAGTACGGCTCTGGCCAATGCAGAAAATGGCTCTACGGCCACCGCGGCAGCAAGAAACGGCGGTCAGGCGACCGCTATAGCAACCTTGCGTGGAAGCCGGGCTACCGCGATCGCTATCGGGAACGGTTCTAGCGCGGTCGCTTCCCAGACCGCCCCAGGTCAGGGCACCGCAACGGCCACCTGTGGTACTGGCGGCGTGGCATTTGCAGCGACCAGCGGTGGAGCAGTGGACGCATGTTGAGTCTGGCAGGTTGAGTTGCACCAGCACGATTTACTGGGTTTGTCCCCGCGCCGCGGGGACAAACCCGATAAATCGGCAACGGATGGTGGTCATCGCTGCCGGAGGTTCTTCCTCCCTTTCTTGACCTCGGGTCATGACGACGGCGGGAAACAGGAGCGCTACATGCCTGCCATTATCAGTACGATTATCGAAAGATCGCCGACCACCAATCGCGACACTCGGTTTCAGGGGGAATATTGATGTCTGATACAGCGACAACTACTACCAGACGCCCATCTCTGAGCCAGACAGCGCGGTCGGCTCAGGCCAAGGTCGTCGGTGCGGCGTTGACCATCTCAGCGCTGCTGCTGGCAGGCTGCGCTGGTAACAGTGGGAATGATCCGGCCAGCACGTCATTGTTGCTGGCCGGACCGAACACCAACATCGTAGTGACTATCCCAGCGGGCTGGCACCAGGTCATCGACAGCGCCACCCCCCCAATCCCCGAGATGGTGTCGCCGACTACGTGCATGGGGAACCAGGAAGTTTCGTGCGCCACTGGCCTGGCCCGGATCGGGACCCTTACTGCGCCGACCGCTCAAGCCGCTGAGCAGACCATCGAGCAGGCCGTCACGACTACTCCTGGAGTCAAGACCGGCGCCACTCTCAGCCAAGGACCGGGCAAGGTTGGTAGGCACGACGGCTACCGGCATCGGTTCACGTTTACCAACCCCAGCGCTACCCTCACTTGCGAGATCGCCGCAGTCCCGTCCGGTCCCACGACGCCAGACGCGCAGGGCAACCACGAATTCTCGGTGCTGCTGGTGTGGGTCTCCGACAAGCCAGGTGCGCCCAAACCGGAGGTCATCGATCAGATCATAGGCTCAGCGAAGGTCGTGGGCGGTCAACCACCGAGCTAGCCAAGGCCTAGCCTCCGGTCCGAAGGTCTCCACCCTGCGCGCGGGTCTCAAAACGCTGGCCACGGAATCGCGGGCCAGTGCCCGTTGGGCGCCGGGAAGGTTTTGCTGATCAGTAACTGATCAGCACGATCCCGCACCGCCCGCACTTCCGCTTGGGTGAGGTGCTCAGCCAGCGCGGTGCCCAGCGCACCATCCAGCTCAGATCGCACTCGGCGAAGCACGTCGAGTACTGCTGGGGACAGCTGGTCGCCCAGGAAGCCCCATAGCACCGTACGCAGCTTAGTCTCCCGATGCAGGCAGATCCCGTGGTCTACGCCATACACGCCACCGTCCAGCCCGGCGAGCACATGCCCACCTTTGCGATCGGCGTTGTTGAGCAGCACGTCGAGCACGGCTAGCTGTCGTATTGCTTCCGTGTCGGCGTGCACGAGAAGCGCTGGGTTGCCGAAGCGGTCCTGAGCCCGCAGTACCGTACGCCACCCCCGCGGCACCGCGTCCACGGCCACCACATCCACTAGGCCGTGTTCAACGTTGGTGTCCACCCATAGCTGCACCATGCCGCGCCCTAACGGTCCCGATCGCATCACGGTAGGCGGCACGAGCGACCAGCCGGTGGCCTCGGAAAGCAGCCAGCTCGCCACCTCGCGGCCGGCCAGGGTGCCGTCCGGGAAGTCCCACAGCGGGCGCTCGCCACGAATAGGTTTGTAGACGCATTCGGCGCTGACCCCCTCGCAGTGCACCGTGCACAGCAGGGTTGCATTGGACGCATCGACGATCCGACCGGTGACGTCGAGGCGGCCGTGGCGTAGCAACGGCAGCGCCGCCGGATCGGTGGGCAGCACCGGAGCTCGCTTAAGTCTCAACTTGGCGACGGTAGCCATTCTGCCGTGGGCAGATGTGCCCGTGGGGACCCAACGGTTCCGCACACAGCGGGCACGGCTTGCGACCAGCCGAAATCACCCGCTCGGCGCGCACCGCGAACGCGCGCGCTTGGTCGAGTGACAGGAACACCCGCACCGCATCCGGGCCATCCTCAGCGTCATCGAGCACCATGGACTCGTCGACCTCCTGCTCGCTTACCGCAAGCAGCTCAACGACGATGGCCCGAGACTCGACGTCCCAGCCCAGCCCCATGGTGCC
>JAJPIR010000364.1 GCA_021324675.1 Actinomycetota bacterium | reverse complement strand
TCGTTGACGGGGGTGCGCAGATCAGTATCGCAGCCGGCCCTACCCTTCGGCCTTGCCCATCCGTGGGGAGTCACGTGCTCGGAGCGAACGTCGGACGGAGTCACCACGAACTCGAACGAGACGGTTTCTCAAATCTCCTCGGCTAGGAGAACTCTCTCGACCGAGCCCTCGGGGCCGTGGTCGACGAACCCGCGTTGGCCGACAGCGATCGTGCTGAGCTGTTACGTGGCGCTGGCGTTGTTTCTCACCTGGTCGTGGTGGTCGCCGTTGGGAATGCGTATCACCGCAATCAACGGCGCGGACATGACACTGTTTTCCTGGTTGCTCAACTGGACGCCGCACGCGCTGCTCAATGGCCAGTTTCCCCTATTTAGCGACAAGCTCAATGCACCGACCGGCATCAACCTGATGTGGAACAACGGCATGGCGCTGCCCGGCTTGCTCTTCGCGCCGGTCACCCTGCTGTTCGGCGGTCTGGGCACGGTCACCGTGCTCACCACGCTTGGGCTGGCAGGCTCGGCCGCGACCGCGTATTGGTGTCTGCGGTCTTTGTCGGTAGGGGCGCTGCCCGCTGCGCTGGGCGGCGGACTGTTCGGCTTTTCGCCGGCGATGATGGCTCAGGCGCTCGGCCATCCCAACCTGGTGTTCAACATGCTGGTGCCAGTGTTGCTTTTGCTCGATGTGCGCATTCTGCTCAGTGAAAATCCGCAGCTGAAACTCGCCGTACTACTCGGCGTGATCGCTGGTGTCCAGGTGTTGGTCGGTGAGGAGGTGCTGTTTGACACCGGTGTGGTCGTCGCGTTGTTGACGCTCATGCTCGTGCTGAGCTACCCGAGGTTGGCATTGAGCAGGGCGCACTTGGTGGCCGGTGGGGCGTTTGTTGCGCTGGGCGCCTTTGCGTTGGTCGCCGGAGTACCGGTTGGTTACCAGTTGCTGGGCCCGCTGCAGCAAAAAGGTAGCCCGTTTCCCACCTCTGACTTCGGGGCTGATCTGGCCGGCTACGTGGTGCCCACCGAGCGGCTGGTATTCGCCTGGCATTCGGCCGTCGAGCAGTCCAAGAATTTCCCCGGCAGGTTGGAGGAGCACACTGCCTACCTGGGCTGGCCACTGATTGTGTTGTGCATGCTCACGCTGGTGCTGCGCTGGCGTAACGCCTGGGTGCGCATCCCGATGCTGGTGGCGCTCGCGGTGGCCGTGCTGGCGCTGGGCGAACAGCTGACCATCTTCGGCCAGAAGCAGGGCGTCGAGCTGCCGTGGAAGCTGCTCAGTGAGCTTCCTGGTTTCGAGCAGGTCATCACGACCCGATTTGCTCTGTTCACTGCCGGATTGATCGGCGCGGCGCTGGCCTTCGCGCTGGACGACGCGTTCGACCAGCAAGCCTCGGTCCGGGGCGCCGGGTTGGCGGCGGTGACGATTGCGTTCGTCCCGTTGCTCCCTCTCCCGTTGCCCGGTCGGGATGTGCCGACGGTCCCCACGTTCTTCACCCACCGGGCAACCCAGGATCTGGCCTGTCCGGGCGGAAGCGCGCTGATGTTGCCATTTCCGCGGGGCATATCACCCGACGCGATGCTGTGGCAGCAGGCGGCCGGTATGACGTTCGCGATGCCGGGCGGCTACTTCATCGGCCCCGGCGCGAACGGGCGAGCCAATCTAGGGGGTCAACTGAGCAAGACGGGTGCACTGTTTATCGGCGTCATGACCGATGGCCGCCTGCGGCAGGTGACCCCGGCGATGCGCCGTGATTTCGTCGCCGATCTGCACCGATGGAAGGCCTGCACGGTCGTCCTTGGCCCCGCGCGGAACTTCGACGTCTTGCGCAAGCAGGCCGCCACCCTCATCGGCACGGAGCCCGAGCAAGTGGGCGGGGTGTTGCTTTGGCGCGATCTCTCCAGCGTGCCGGTCACATGAAAACCCAGCATTCCCCGCCGCTGCCTGCGGTGCACTGCTTCGTTGTAGTAGCCGCTGGGCTGGTCGTCGGCCTGCATGTGTTCGGAGGGTGGCCCGGCGGCGTGAGCTTACCTAGGCGGTTGCGCCGCTGGGGACCGGATGCGTCACCGTGACATGGTGACAGCGCGCACAAGAGGTGAGAGGTGGCGTCGCCGGGAGCTGGTCACTGGGATGTTGGAATATGGATGGGACGGTCTGAGACGGCTTAGCCGACCTTGAAGTGTGACAGTGCATCGAGCTATCCCTGAAGCCGTCCACCCGCGATTAGTGCTTGGGGGCGACCAGGGCCGCTTGCGCCCACGGTCCTCGCCGAGGCTAGGACACGGCGTCAGAGCGAGCCAATGCGGGCACTGGATATCTTTTCGTTATCAGCTGAAGCGCCGAATCCTGGATGTCTGCACATGCCGCTGACGTGTCTCAGATGCTCAGTCCCCAGCTAACGAAAACGTCTGCACTTGGTCATCCGCCCAGGCAAGGCCGGCCCTGCGCAACACCGCCCACCACAGGGGGGCTGTCACCGCAGGTACGGTCTCTGCGCGCCGGTGCCGGACCCCGGGACCCGGCGAAAAACAACGGCGAAGGGCCACACCATGCTGACGACCACGTATATGCCGGGCGCTCCGAACTGGCTCGATCTGGGCAGTCCCGACCTCGATGC
>JAJPIR010000001.1 GCA_021324675.1 Actinomycetota bacterium | reverse complement strand
TGGCTTCGCCCAGTGGTGGTGGTCATTGCCGTTGATGTGGCTGACCGCACGTGGTCGTGCGTCGCGGTTGCTCATCACCGGGATTGACTCGCTGGGCCAGTCTGCTCAGTTGCATGGGGAAGACACACTTTCTGCGGAGATGCTCGGGCTAATGCATTTGGCATCAGCGCAGTGTGCCGCCCGAAGTCAGCAGCGCGACGAAGCGATGACGCACCTGCTCGAGGCGGACAGGATCGCTAAGCAGGTCGGGGAATGCAACAGCATGCGCATGCATTTCGGCCCGACTAATGCCCTGCTGTGGCGGTTGGCGGTGGGGATCGAGCTTGATGAGGGCGGCCGGGCTTACGAGGAGGTCACTCGGGCATCGCCTGACCTCGCTCTCCTTCAAAGCAAAGACAGGACCGCCGCGCTGCATTTCGATCTGGCTCGGGCGTTGGTGCAAGACGGAGTACAGCGTGACGCCGAGGCGATTCGGCACCTAGACAACGCCGACCGGCTGGCCCCGACGCGGATCCGCAACGATCCGATCGCCCGGGATCTAGTGGCCACCCTTTATCGGCGTGCGCGGCGTCAGGCGTGGGAGCTGGATAGTCTGCGCAACCGCTTCGGTGTCGGTGGCCGGGGTCAACAAAGTGTGGACAATTAGCCTGATCTTCACCGCATTGTCTGTTGGGTGAGTCAAACCACCACGATCAGATCTTTTGCGCCCTCCGGGACCGTCCAGAGCGGGTCTCTGCGCTTGCTGGGTGATCCAAATCAAGTGTCTCTGGCGTGCCCGGGCAGCGAGGTGGGGCGGTGACCATCGGAAAACACCGGCGCCAGGCTTTGCACGCTGGCATCCCTGGGCAGCGAGGCCAGCGCTCGGTCGGGATCATCGACGCGCAGACCCACGTGGAGCACGTGGTCAGCGATGAGTCGGCGAGGGCACATCGGGACCGAGGCCACTACTTGGCGCTGTGCGGCGTGACCGTGCTGGCCGCAAGCTTGACCGATCCGGGGCGTGGTCGCTGTCAGGAGTGCGCCCGGTGAACCCGCGTACGCCAGGCACTGGCCGCCGAAGGGATCACGCCATGACCCTGCGACGACCTGAGCCCCAAGCCAGCTACAGCGCCAGCAGCCCTGCGCTGAAGTCCGTGCAGATCTCGGTGACGAGGAATCCCGGTACGGCTGACCACACTGGACTGCCGATGCGGTACGCCAGCGATGCCGCCGTGGGCCAACACGTGGGGCTCTCGGTGCGGGGCGGTCCCCCACCGCCGATGGTGTCCCGCGAGCCCGATGCCACCGTGATGACCACCGCCGCGGCAGCCCGCTACCTGGGTCTGGCGGGCCGCGACTCAGCACGGATCTGGCTGGCCCAACGCGGGATCCGCCCAGTCGGCCGCCAGCCGGGACCCTCGGGACAAAACCTCTACCCCGCCCAGGCAGTGCTGCCACTGCAAGGCCAGGGACGGAACCGACAATCGGCCTACGACCTCTGGCGCGACGCAGCCGGGATGTCCATCCCGCCAGGCGCTCGGATCGAGCAGGTCTTGGTGGACCGCGCGCATGGGGCGCTGACGTCCCGGCTGGGCAAACAGGCGCAGGTCATCCGCCGCAACCTGGGCACCCGATTGGTAGTGCGCTTCGATGGCGAAGACCAGCCGGTCAGCATCCGCCCAGACCTCGTGCGCGTGCGCCCGGTGAACACCGGGCAGATCATTGACCAGCTCCAGCGGTTACATGACCTGCTGTTCGCAGGGAGCGACGGCGATGGCCGATAGCCCCGAACTGGCTGCCGCCAAACGGCTGTTGGACGAGGCGAAAGACCAGGGATTTCGTTTCGAACGGGTAGCGCCGGGGGAGGACGGCCCCCTGCGGGGTGTGCGGGACACTCCTAAACACCGGGATGAGATTTACCTGGCTGGGTTCGCCGCACCCGAGTCGTGTACCGCGATCCGACGCCGCCGCTCATCGCTAATCGTGCCCGGCGGGCTGCCGATCACCGCGCGCGTCACCGGGGACGCGCTGACGGTACTGCATACCGTGGTCAGCGACTGGCTCGCCTGTCCCAGAAACAACAGGTGAGCTACCGGCACAACGTGATCTTGCTCAGGTCCCGCATCCGGCGTGAGAGTTTCTTGTCCACCAGATCAAAAAGCTGTCAGAACTCAATGCGGGCGGATATGACCTGATCCTGGGCGGCAACGGGGATTAGATCTTGATGGCCCTTGGTGGGCCGCTGGCGGTGGATGAGATTGGGTCCAATCTCACGTTAGATCGTTCAACATCTACGCTCGACGGATGACTGAGCCTGTGCCCGGTATCTCAGACCCGTTGATGCCTTTCACGAGCCGGTTCCCGCTCTCGCCGAGTGGCGGGCTGCTCGTACCTAGCTCAGCCGCGCCGTCCGGGTCAGCTACGCGGCCGTTCGGGCTGCGGTATGCCGTGCAGCCCGTTGAATGCGGCAAACACAGCAAGCGGCCGACGAACAAGACCAGGACTGAGCAAACGCAAATCACTGACGACGGCAGGGTAACGGGTCTCAAGCCGGACACTGTTCACTACGTCGAGATGGATGAGGAGTGAGTAGTCGGCCGATGGTGCTCGTGGTTGCGCAGGCTCAGGACGGCACCGCTGATCGGGTTATCGCCGCGTTACGTGCCCGCGGTGCAGAACTTGCGCGGATTGACACCGCCGACTTCCCGGGCGC
>JAJPIR010000094.1 GCA_021324675.1 Actinomycetota bacterium | reverse complement strand
CGGGCGAAGGTGCTGGTGGCAGGGGTGGGGGTGGCTGACATCGTCGCGCCACGGTGAGCACCCGGGCGCCCCTGCGCACCAGGTCCTGATCGCCGAGCCGGTGTGTTTTGTCCTATCATTTCCGTCCTCCTGCCACGGTGGTATCGACGGACCGTTGGCAGCGGCGGACCCTAACACCGCCGCAGAAAGCCAGTATTTGGGCATTACTTGCCTGGTTAAGGAGAATTGCCCGTTCTTTGAAAAAGGATCATCAGGGTCCACCGGTGATATTGATCAGGTCGACAGTGCCGGTCTTGGCAGGGTCGCAAATCATCCCCGTTGGTCCTCTGCGCCACGGGCCGGCTCGGTGATCCCTACGCTGGGCCCATGATCACGGTCGGGTTCAGCGGCAAGGGCGCTAGTCGAGCGCTTTGGTGAGCACGGCGAACTCCAGGTCGGCGCGTTGTGGAACTCCTACGCGCTCGTCACCATAGGGAAACGGCGCTCGTTCGCCATTGCGCCGGTAGCCAAGTCGTTCATACCAAGCGATGATGTCGTCTCTCATATAGAGGACCTGCATACGGATTTCTGTTGCGCCTAATTCGTTACGGCAGATCTGCTCCGCCTCACGCATGATCGAGCGGCCAATACCTTGATCCTGGAGCTCAGGCTGCACCGCGAGCATTCCCAGCTCAATGGCGCCGTCGCGTTTGGTCAATTGAACGCAACCGGCAAGACTGCTACCTATCTCGGCGAGTATTATCAGACTGCTCGGTGTTGCAAGGATCTCCTGGACGACCTCAGCATCCGCTCGCCGGACACCAACGAGATGAGCTTCGGTCGTCCAGCCTCCGAGATTTTCACCCCGGTAGGCCGTATTGACCAGTGATACGATGCTTCCCACGTCAGCAGGCACGGCGCGGCGGAACCGGAGCAGGCCAGAAATCCCCCGTTTTGCGCCTGCCGCCACGGTGACTACGTTACTGGGCAACCATGTGGATGTCTGGCGGCGGCTGTTGTTACCGCGGTTCGGCGATGAGGCAGGCATCGGTGATGCCGCCAGGGCTTGCCCAGTGGGCGATGTCCCATCCCGCCCGGCGGGCGCCGGCTTGGTAAGCGCTTTCGTAGAAGTCGAGCACCGCGACTCGTGGATCGGGCAACGTTCGGACCTCGGCATAGCGCAGCGTCGCCAGATGGCTGTTATTGCGCTCAATCCAGCGAGCGGCCGAGGGCTGCAGCGGCTCATCAGCCAACCCACTGGGTTCCGGGACGGTGTAGGAGTAGAACGCCGGCTCCGGGAACGTCTCATCGCCAAACCAGAAACCGAAGCTGATGACGTCCCGGGAATATGCCTCCCGGGTGACCGGATCGGTCGCTGACGAGTGCTCGACGTGGGTATCACCGAATCGCGTCATGGCGATGTCGAAGGTGTGCCAGAAGTGGTGCACCGGGCTGGTCTTGCCGGAATAGCCGGCTGCGAACTCCTCGAGCAGCAGGTTGACCTGGCTGAGCACCTGCCAGTAGCGGGTTACCGCCGCGGGGTCGTAGGTGGCGTGCTCGGTGTCCTCGGTGAATGGCCGGTGGGAATCGGGCAGGTCGAACGGCCGCGGATGGGCGATGCGGACGTTGACGCCGACGGTGGACAGCCCACTGAGCACTCGCTGATAGAAGCTGGCGACCGAATGCCCGGCAAGGGGAAACGAATACCGCTCGCCGCTGACCGACGTGATGTCGACCCGGTGATCCAGGAAGTCGAACTCGATGGTGAAGATCGCGGCACCGTCGGTCATCGGGCGGGTGGTGATGCCCCGGCCGGACACGTGAAAAGGCACGTTCCACCAGTGATTGCGCCGTGGGCTGGCAGCTAACCGGATCTTGCCGACGATCTGGGCGAACCGGTGCACTGTCGCGAGGGTGTCGTGCCACGCCTCGAACGGGATGTCGGGGAAGAGCTCCACGGATTCTCCTGCGGGCGACGGTGATCTACTGGACTGGGCTTAGCCCGTGTGCTGCGGCACCGTCAAGCGTGACGGTGAGTAGTCGCGCTCCTCTGAGGTCCAACCTGAGCCGTCCGCCGCCGCTGGCGTAACGCAACACCACAGCTGCGCACTTCGGGCAGCGGATCACCAGCGCGGGTGCATGGGCATAGAGCGGGTGCGCGGCCAGCGGCGCGGTGTTCCCGCAGCCGGCACAGGTAGCCATGGCGACCGTCAGGTCCACCGTGAACAGTTCGGCAAGAGGACCCGCGGCCGCGTTGGCGTCCAGCCGCCGCGCCACTGCATCGTCGGGATCGGTCATCACGGGCCTCCCGTAGCTCCGAAACGTTCGGTCTTAATCCGGATCGGGTCATGCCCGAGCTCGAGCAATGCGTTGGCGACGGCCTCGACGAAACCGGTCGGGCCACACGCCAGCACTTCAGGTTCTTGCGCCGGCGGGATGGTGTGCTCGGCCAGCAGCCTGGCGTCGACTCGCCCGGTCAGCCCGGTCCAGCCCGCGGGCGCCCCACGGGTGAGGGTCACCGTCACTTCCACAGTCGACGGTTGACGTGCCAATTCTGCCTGGCCGATGAGGTCATCGAAGGTTCGTGCGGAATACAGCAGCCGCACCTGCCGCAAGCCTCCGGTGGCCCGGTGATGACCGAGCATGGACAGGAAGGGCACCACCCCGGATCCGCCGGCGATCAACTGCACCGGGCCGTCGCCAGCGGGCCAGACGAAATAACCCCCGAACGGGCCGCGTAGCTCGAGAAGATCGCCCGCGCGCAGCACTTCGGTGAGGTACGGCGAGACCTCCCCATCTTCCAGGCGTTCCACAATCAGCTCGATCCCCGGCTGCTGCGGCGCCGAGGCGATGGAGTAGCTGCGCTGCGCGGTGTAGCCGCCCTCGGCGGTCAGGCGCACGTCGACGTGCTGGCCGGGCAGGTGCCCGGACCAGTCTGGCGGGCGGAGGCTGAGCCGGTAGGCGCGCCGGGCTTCCCGCTGAACGGCGAGGACGTCGGCACGTTGCCAGCTCAGTCTCCGGCGTATCGCTGTTCCCGCCATGGATCGCCGTAGTTGTGGTAACCGAAGCTTTCCCAGAAACCGGGCTCGTCCTCGACGGTGAGCTCTAGCCCGCGGACCCATTTCGCAGACTTCCAGAGGTACAGGTGAGGAACCAGCAGCCGGGCCGGCCCGCCATGTTCGGGGGCCAGCGGCCGGCCGTCGTAGTTGTCGACCACCCATGCCTGCCCGTCCGTGACATCGGCCAGCGGCAGGTTCGTCGTATACCCGCCGTCGCTGAATGCGACCACGAATTCCGCGGCGGTGACAACGTCAGCGAGCAAGGTATCCACCGACACCCCCTCCCACCGGGTATCTAGTTTGGACCAGCTGGTCACGCAGTGCACATCGACAACAACTGATTCCCGGGGCAGCTTCTGGAACTCCGCCCAACTCCACCGGCGCTCCTCGTCCACCTGCCCCCGCACGCGGAAGTCCCAGCGGTCCAGCGAGGTGTACGGGGTGGGGCCGGCCGACAGCACCGGGAACCCGTCCCCGACGTCGTACTGGCCCGGCGGCAACCGTCCGGCTGGGACCGCACGGCGCCGCCCAGTGAACCCGCGGGACACGAACGACATTGCCCGTACCCTCTTCCGATCAAAAGCCAGGTTGCGATCATGCCAGCCGCAACGGTGCCAGCACCAGTAGTCAGGCCTGGCCCACTGCATTGCCTAGCAACAACGCGCGGGCTTTGGCCGTCTTGACGGCTTCGGTGAGGGTATTGATGTCGTAGGCGCCATAGTGTCGCTGCCCGTTAATGAAAAACGTCGGTGTGCCGGATACGCCGCTGAGGCTGGCCGATTCAATCGCTTCCGCGACTTTAGGAGCGTGGGCATGGTCGAGCAGCTCACTGCGGAATCGTTCGACGTCGAGGCCCAGTTCGCTGGCGTACCGGACGAGATCGGCCGGCCGGAGATCTTGCTGACGCTCGAGGAGCAGGTCGTGCATCGGCCAGAAATTGCCCTGGTTGGCTGCCGCTTCTGAGGCTTCGGCGGCCAATTCGGCCCGTGGATGGACATCGGTCAGTGGCAGGTGCCGCCAGACGTAGCGCACGTCGCCGTATTCGGCGAGCAGCTCTCGGACAACGGGTTCTGCCTGACCGCAGTACGGGCACTCGAAGTCTCCGTACTCGACCACGGTCACCAACGCCTCATCCGGACCGCGGATATGGTCGCGCTCCGGATCAACCGGTTCCACCAGGTCGATGATCGGCTCGGCCGTACCTAGCAGGGCTCGGATGCGCCGACGTGGCGGCAGCAGCCTGGTGCTGCCAAAGATCGCCCAGGCCGCAATGGCTGCGCACAGCGCCGCGGACAGCACTCCCAGCTTGGCCTCCTGCAGCTGGGCGCCGTCAAAGGCAAGAGTGGCGATCAGCAGGGACACGGTGAACCCGATACCCGCGATCGCGCCGCCGCCAGCGACGGCGGCCCAGCCGACCGGTGGTCGCAGCTGGGCCGGGCTGAGCCGGGTGACCAGCGATGAAGTGCCGACGATGCCGATCGGCTTGCCAGCGACATAGCCAAGCAGGATTCCGAGGGTGATCGGCGAGGTGTAAGCGCGGGACAGGAACTCGCCACTGATCGCGATCCCAGCGTTGGCCAGGGCGAACAGCGGCACGATCAGATAGCTGGTCCAGGGATGATAGAGCTGAAGCAATCGCTCGTTGGGTGACAGCGCTGATGCCAGCCCAGTAGTTGCCGAGCGCGCGAGTTCGGGCGTCGGTTGCTCGCGGAAGAGCCGGACCAGGCCCGTTGCTCGCTCCAGATCGCTCAACGCGGGTGGATACGCGTAGGTCAGCAGGCCCATGGCCAGGCCCACGGCAACAGGCTCGATACCAGAAAACAACAGCGCCACCCAGGCAGCTGTACCCAGCAGCACGTAGAGCAAGCCACACCGGATCCGGCTCGCACGCACGAGCAGGATCACCGCGAAGATCGCCAGCGTGATGGCGAGCGGCCGCAGCGAGACGTGGCTGCTGTAAAACGTCGCGATCACGAGGAGCGACAGGAGATCGTCGACGACAGCCACGGTAAGCAGGAAGGCCCGCACGGTATCCGGCAACCGCCGCGCGACCAGTGCGAGCAGGCCGAGCGCGAAAGCCGTATCCGTCGACATCGCGATACCCCAGCCGGGTGCCGACGGGCGCCCGGCGTTCAGGACCAGGTAGATCACGACGGGCACGACCATCCCGCCGATACCCGCAAGCACAGGCAGCGCCAGCCGCCGCCGCTCACGCAATTCCCCCATGTCGAACTCGCGACGTGCTTCCAGCCCGATGACGAAGAAGAAAAACGTCATCAGGCCGCTGTTCACCCATTCACGAAGGGTCAGCGAGACGCCCGAGCTGCCCAGACGGATCGACAGCGGCATGTGCCACACCGATTCATACGAAGCCGCATCGACGTTCGCCCAGACCAGCGCGGCGACCGCGGCGACCAGCAGAACGGCGGCGCTACCGGACTCGGTGCGCAGGAAGGCGCGCAGCGGTATCTGGCGGCTGCGTGCCCAGACCGTGCGCCCGGCAAACGGTGCGGCGGAGGCCTCAGTCATTCGTCGGCATCAGCTGCGCAGAAAGGCCAGCAATTCGGCGTTGAAGATCTGGGCGTGGGTGACGTTGAGTCCGTGGGGAGCGTCGGGGACGAGGACCAGCTTGCTGCCGTCGATGGCTTCGGCGGTGCGGCGGCCACTGGCCTCAAACGGCACGATCGCGTCGGAGTCGCCGTGGATGACCAGGGTTGGGATGGTGCACGCGGTCAGGTCGCCGCGGAAGTCGGTCTTGGTGAACGCTGTCGTGCAGTCGAGGGTGCCTTTCGGTGACGCAATGGCGGCGATCGCGACGTTGTAGCGTCGTAGCGGTTCGCTGACCAGGTCGGTGCGGCCTCGCACAGCGAAGAAGTTCGTGACGAAGCCGTCGACGAAGGCGATGCGGTCGGCGCGAATGCCATCATGGAAGCCGGTCAGGGCAGCGTCGTCGACGGCACCTTCGGGGTTGTCGGCGGTTTTGTACAGGTACGGCGGTACGGCGGCAGCGAATACGGCCTTGGCGACGCGGTCGGTGCCGTACCGCCCGACATAGCGAGCGACCTCGCCACCGCCCATCGAGAAACCGACGAGGGTCACGCCGGCAAGGTCCAGTTGCTCGATCAATTCGTGCAGGTCGGCGGCGAAGGTGTCGTAGTCGTACCCCTCCCAGGGCTGGGATGAGGCCCCGAATCCACGCCGGTCGTAAGTGATCACCCGGTAACCGTCCTCGACCAGCGCAGAGACCTGCTGCTCCCAGGATCGGCCAGACAACGGCCAGCCGTGGATGAGGATCACGGGCTGTCCCGACCCACGGTCCTCGTAGTAGAGCTCGATGGGGGTGCCGCTCTCCTCGCCGACCGTGATGCGTCCCATGGCATGGCTCCTTTCGTCAGTTCCAGTGCCGCGACGATGCCACCGAGCATATGGACCATTACGCGGAAGATCAGTGAGGTAACACCATGGTGCTGTGGCCGATAGACCAGTGGGGCGACGTTTTCACCGTGAACTTAACTTGGGGGAGCATTATGCGTTTGGGCATCATCCGTTCGGTGGCGATTGCCATTGCTGTCAGTGGCACCATTGTGGCCGCCGCTGGCGTAGCCGCTGCGGATCAGAGCCGCCCGACCGGGGGCGACGATTCCTCAGCGCGATCCAGCTGCAACAACTCATCCGATCTTGATTTTGAGCGGGGTTGTTTCCTCAGCTGGGGACCGTTCTTCAAGTAGCCGTGCGGCAAAGGGCTTGGACAAGGTCAGGTCAGTAGCCGAGCGAGGTCGACCACGGCGGCGACCAGTTCGTTGCCTTCAAGCAGCGCGGCGTCGTTGTGGTCGGCCCCGACCACCTCGATCACGTGCACCGGACCACCCGCAGCGGCGGCCACTGCGGCGCTCTGCCCCGGCGGCACGATGGTGTCGGCGGAGCCGTAAACGATTGCTGTCGGCACCCGGATCTGGCTGATCAGCTTGGTCACCTGGAACCGATCGCGCAGCAGCAGCCGGACCGGCAACAGCGGGTAGTGCAGGGCTCCCACGGCGGCAAGATCGGTGAAGGGTGAGCGCAGCACGAGGCCGCCGGGGGGCTGCTCCGCAGCGAGCCGGGTGGCCACCGCCGCGCCGAGGCTTTCGCCGAAATAGACCAGACGATCCGGCGTTATCCCATGGTCGACGAGGTAGGCGCGTGCCGCGCGTGCGTCGGTGATCAACCCGTTCTCCGAGGGGCTGCCAGGATTGCCGCCGTAGCCGCGGTAGTCCAGTAGCAGCACCGCGAAACCCTTGGCGGCTAGCCGGCGCGCCAGCGGTGCCCGGAGGACCCGCGAGCCGCCGTTGCCTGGCAGAACCAGGACGGTAACGCCGCAGCTAGTCCCGGTGGGGGCGACGTGCCAGGCGCCCAGTGCCAGCCCGTCCTCGGTCGGCAGCGTGACCTCCTGCGCTGTTGGCAGCACGCTGGCAGGGCTCGGGATCGCCGTGTCCGGAAAGTAGATCAGCCGGCGTTGCAGCAGCCACAGAGCAGTCAGTGGAGCCGCGAGGGCGCCCAGCATCACCAGCCCGGCGCTTAGCACCGTTCCCATCGTGGTGCTCTGCACCGGGATATTGTGCTAGCCGCCAGAATGTTGCGGTGGAAGTGATCAGCGTCCGTGACGACGTCCGTGCAGCGCTCGCTGACGGCCGTCCGGTCGTGGCGCTGGAATCCAGCGTGATCGCCCACGGGCTGCCGGCTCCGGTGAACCTGTCGGTAGCTCATTCGCTTGAGCAGCTCGTGCGGGAGGTTGGCGCGATACCGGCGACTATCGGGGTGATCGCAGGCCGGGTACGGGTCGGCCTGGAACCGGATGAGATCGAGCGCATCGGCACCTCTGGCCAGGTATTGAAGTGCGCTGCCGGAGACCTCGGATGGGCGATGGCCCGGGGCGCGGATGGGGCGACGACAGTGTCCGCGACGGTATTCGCTGCCGCGTCGGCGGGCATTGACGTGGTGGCCACCGGCGGCATCGGCGGCGTGCACCGCGGGGACGCCGGTGACGTGTCGGCAGATCTGCCCACGCTCGCGCAGCATCCGGTGGCCGTGGTGGCGGCTGGCGCGAAGAGCATTCTGGACCTGCCAAGAACATTAGAAGCGTTGGAGACATTGGGCGTTCCTGTCGTGGGGTTGCACACGCGGGAGTTCCCTGCCTTTTACGCTCGCGGCAGCGGCCTTCCTCTTGACAAGTACGCCGAGGAACCCCAGGACATCGCTCGGTTCTGCCTCATTCGCTGGCGCCAGTTGGCGCAGCAAGGTGGTGTGCTGGTGGCCTGCCCCTGCCCGGAAGAGCAAGCACTCGAGCCTGCCGAAGTCGAGGCGGCGACAACCCGGGCACTCCACGATGCGGCGGCGCAAGGCGTGTCCGGCAAGCCACTCACTCCCTGGCTTCTGGCCGCGATCACCGAGACATTGGGACCACGAACGGTCACCGCTAACCATGCGCTGCTGCTGAACAATGCGCGGGTAGGCGCGCACCTCGCCGGCGCACTGCGCAAGCTCAGCCCGGCGCGGTCTCACTGATTGCCATCGCTTCCCAGGCAACTGTGAGGTTGTGCGCAGCTTGCTCCCATATCACCGGGCCATAACTAATAGCGCAACCGTAAGAAACTTCTCCATGTGAGGTCATTGTGATGGTGGCGACCTGCGACATCGCATCGAGCACCGGATCGACCTCACGGAGATTTCACTGTGAAGAATCGCGGAAAAGGAAACGCATGAGGTGTTTCCTCGACGAGAAGGGATAGCAAGATGGCGGTGAAACCATGGGATTGGAAGAGTCGGTCCGACCGGCGTGACTGGGACGACCGTAAATGGGATAAGGATGACTGGCGGCGCAAGCGCTGCAAGTAAAACCACTGAGTGACCAGGGGGTCTCCTTCTCGCGCCCCGAAGGAGGCCCCCAACCAATAGATGGGGGACAAACCTTGAAGCGGTCGCCGAGAGATCTGGTGGTATGGCTGCTGGCGGTCCCTTCTCGGCAAGGAGGAGATCTGGACCAGCCAGTACCTGTGCTGCGGCCGCAAGATATCTTCCGCCGTTTCTGGCCTGATGTCCGACCGTTTCGGGTTTGGTTGACAATCAGCTTGGTTTTAGTAGTGGTAGCACCACTGCTCGATGCTGGCACGATCTGGTTGTACAAACTACTGATCGATGACGTGTTGTTGGTTCGTCGATTCTCCGCATTTGGACCGATTGCTCTTGCCTACGGGGCGATCACCGCTGTCGCTGGTGCAGTGGAGTTCGCTGACAGTTACCTGGCGGCATGGATCGGGGAGAACTTCTTACACCGGCTGCGGACCCGGGTGTTTTCACATTTGCAGGCCCTGTCGGTGAACTTTTTCGACAGGCGCCCCTTGGGGGATCTGCTGAGCCGGCTCACCGGAGATCTCAGCGCGATCGAAAATCTGGTGCTCTCCGCGGTCACGGAGACTGCTGCGCAGGTCGTCAAAGTTGTCTTGTTCGCTGGCGCCTTGTGTTATCTAAATTGGCAGCTGGCGGTCGTATCAGCAATCGCGGTGCCAGTGTGCTGGGTGGCCGCCCGGTTCTTCTCTGTGCGGATCAAAGCAGCGTCCCGGGAAATCCGCCAACGCAGCGCCTCCATCAGCACGGTGGCCGAGGAAAGCCTGGGCAACGCCGCTTTGATCCAGGTTTACGGTCGTCGAGATGCCGAGATCGCCCGCTTCGCCGAGCACAGCCGGGGCAGCGTCGTGGCCGAACTCGCGGCCACCCGCCTGCGCGCCTTGTTCTCGTCGCTGGCTGACCTTCTCGAGGTCGCCGGGGTCATGGCCATCATTGGCATGGGTGTGTGGGAATTGACCAGCAATCGCATCACACTGGGCGGCCTGCTGGTGTTCTTGGTGTACCTGGCCCAGCTCTACAGCCCGCTTCGCGGCCTCGGTCAGCTGTCGAACACGGTCCACGCTGCCGCCGCCGGTGCCGAACGCATCGTCGACTTGCTCGACAGCCGGCCTGAGATCCGCGCTCCGGCCTACCCTGCTCCGTTGCCCCGGTCATGTGGCGAGCTGTCGGTAGACCGGGTGAGCTTCCGCTACCCGGAGACCGCGGCCAACGCGTTGAGCGACATCAGCTTCACCGTGGCACCTGGGCGCAGCATCGCGCTGGTCGGGGCCAGCGGTGCAGGTAAGACGACGCTGACCAAGCTGCTGCTGCGACTGCATGATCCAGCCGATGGAGCAATCCGCCTGGATGGCATCGATATCCGCAATTTCGACCCCGGCCAGTTGCGTGCCCGCATGGCTGCTGTCCTGCAGGAGACCTTGCTGCTCGACGGCACCATCGCCGACAACATCCTCGCCGGGCACCCGGGTGCCACACTGGACGACGTGGTGGCGGCCGCCGTGGCCGCCGGCGCCCACGATTTCATCACCGCCCTACCCGACGGGTACGGAACCAGGGTCGGGCAACGGGGCCGGCTGCTGTCCGGTGGGCAACGCCAGCGAATTGCGATCGCTCGTGCCATGATCCGCGACGCCCCTGTGCTGATTCTCGACGAACCCACCACTGGGCTCGACGCCGAAGCTACCGCCCATCTGCTGACCCCGCTGCGGCGCCTCATGGCCGGGCGCACCACCATCGTGATCTCGCATCACCTGGCCACGGTCACCGATGTCGACCAGATCATCCACCTCGACCACGGACGCATCACCGAGACCGGTACCCACCGCGAGTTACTCGCCGCCAATGCCAACTACGCCCGCCTCTACCATCTCTCTCATTAATGGACCACAGGTCTCGCGCGTCCGATCGGCAGTGTAACTTCTTTGGACGAAATGGAGGGGGAAACCGCAATGATCCGGCGCTGGGGCTGACTAAATACTGTGCCCGAGATTCGGTGCGTCAAGATTGATCGACGCGGTACACCTGGTATTCGGCGCGGGGGCCGGGAAGCAATCGGCCTTCGCCGATGAACATCGTTCGGTTCACCCACGAGTACCTTTTATCCCCGGTTTCCATCCGCGGGTGGACGAAAATGAACTCCGCTCCCAGGCTCGTCGGCGTGTCAGCGCTGAGCCCAAGGATATCCCGGATCGTGGGTGTCAGCTTCGCCACGCCGAAAAACTGTACGTAGATCAGCGCTGCATCGACGGTCCTGAAGGTGAGGCGCACGTCGGGTCGGACGAACCCGTCCCGGCCGATAAGGGCCCAGTCGCCACTAGCGCCCACGATGTCGCCCTTGAGCCGGTTCCCGACAAACTGCCCGCTGGTGACCTTACTGAGTATACGCGTGCCAAACGGTCCACAGAACTGGTCGACGGTAACATCGGCGTGCAACTCAAATTCCTTGATCAATTTCAACATAATTTAGCTCTTCCTGCACTTGTGATAAATAGCACATTCAAGGTGATGCCCGAGTCGCCGTCAACGTACGCAGCCACCACCTGTCGTAGCCAGCCGCCCTCCAAGTTGAGGAAGCCATGCTGACCACTCTCGGTCCGCGGATGCGAACCAGCACATGAAAGAGCGTGAGCGCGGCTGGTAAATACCTGACACCTGTCCTTGATGTGCAGCAACGTGCCCCGAATTCGACCACCTCGTCAGCTTGCGATGATGGCTTCGCAGCTGCGGATGGCCGCTTGGTAGGTTCTGGCGGTGGGCTGGTCCAGCAGCGGTTCGCCGAGCTGATCGTGCCAGTACCTGATGGCGCGCAAGGCGATCGCCCGGGTGTGGGTTGGGCTGGCATCAGGGGGTAGGCCCAGTCGGGTGGCGGCAGAAGTACCTCGGCCGCCGAGCACATGATCCAGGGCAATGCGGGTCGGTTCCGGTACCGGCAAGGCAGCCAGGCCGGCCAGCAGTCGCAGCTCGGTGAAGCAGTGATTGTCAGCGAGCAGCCGATCGACCGATCTGAACACCCGCACGGTACGGGGGCTGCGGTGGCGCAGCAGGATGCTACGGAGAGTGCGCAGCGCTGAGTGTGCCTTCAGCTGCCGGTTGCGGCTGCCGAAACGGGTGCTCAGGGTTTCGCGTAACTGGTCCAACCCGCTGTGACGGACGAGCTCAGTCGCCAGTGCAGGGGCATCACTGGCGCCGGAGCAAATCAGCGATATGGCGATGCGGATGCCGACCATGCCAAAGGTGGCCACCAGCTGCTCTCGATCGGGTGTGGCGATCGCCAGGTCGGTTGCCATCAAGCGACCAGGGGAGACGAGAGCTGCCTCAAGGACGTCCGGGGGCAGCGCGGCCAGCTGGAAAAGCGTGACGAACTCGCGTTGCCGCAGCGTCTGGCCGCGCAGCGCGAGTAGCCCGGATACCGGGAGGAAATCTCGATGCAGGCCGGCCAGCTGGCGATCCGTGCGCAGCTGGGTGCTGAGCTGCCGGGCGGCATCCAGCGAGGCGGTGCGTCCACCATCGGTCTCGTCGGCACGGGACAGCACCCCGATGATGCCGAGCGCGCCACGGCCGGTGCCGGCGTGCTCGTGGAGGCTGCGCAGCAGTGTCACGTCGGTGCTGTGCAGCGAGCGCATCAGGTAGACGATCGCGTCGGCCGGGCAGCTGCCCTCGTCGGGGGTGAGGAACTTCAGGGTGCGGGCCGAGACGTCGTAGGAGTTCGACGATGTCCCAGGGGTGTCGATCAGCGTGTACTGATCGAGCAGGGAGGAAGGCCAGCCGACTTCGAGACGCTCCACCCGGTCCGCGCTGACCGGTCCGAGATCGAGGCGTAGCCGCCCGGCGGCGCGGTTCACCGGCAGCGCGGTGTGCTGCCCACCGTCGTGGGTGAGGTCGACGCGTGGTGTGGCCGATCGGGAGAACCAGGTGACCACCCGGGTGCATTCGGTGGCGTCGGTGGGCGCGATCTCCTCCCCGACCAGGGCGTTGAGCAGGGTCGATTTTCCGGATTTCAACGTCCCAGCCAGTGCAACGCGCAACGGCTCGTCGAGCCGGCGCTGGCAGGCGGCAAGTTCCGCGTCGATCTCAGCGCTGATCCGGGGGTCGGCGGACAGCTCGCTGCGGGCGTCGTGGATGAGCATCCGGACAAGGTCAACGGTGTCCATCGGCGTTACCTGGCGGCAACCAGGGCGGCTGCCCGGACCCGAAGCTGGCGCAGCTCGCTGAGGCAGTTGTGCACTTCGCCGATCCGGCCGGCTCGTTGCTCGGTGTGAAGCTGGTTGGCCTCCTGCGCGGCGCGCAGCGCATCGTCGGCCGACCGCAACATCTCGGTAGCTGTTGCGGTGAAATGGTCACGCAAGATCCGCTGCGCCTCGCGCAGCCGGTACTTGGACTCCTTGCCGATCTGGAAGATCACATCGTCCATCAGGCGCGCGACCGCGGCTTTGGCTTCGGCTTGACGGCGGGCAGTCTGCGTCTTGCGGTCTTCCCAGAATGTGTTCGCACCGAGCAACACACCTGCACCGATCGACCACGGATTGACCAGTGCCAATCCCGCGAGGCTGGTCATCAGCCCGACCATGAGGACGCCCCCGTAGGAGCCCCGCATGCTGCTGATCACTCGCTGGATCATGCCGGCCTTGTGGCTGTCCAGTGGCTCGAGTGACTGGACTGGGTCGAGGATCGAGCCGGTGTAGTCCAGGTGGAGCTGCGGGACCGCAACCTTGCCCTCTTCCGCGAACCTGGTTGCTACCTTCGCGGCGAGATCGCGGGAGCGCGTGTGCGCCAGGACGAAGTTCTCCTGGACCGATTCGGTGATGCGACCGTTGATCCAGGTGCCGAATTCTTCCCAACGCTTGGCCGGGTCCGAGGTCATGATGTTTGCGTCCGCCTCACGAACCACGTTGCGCAGCCGGTGCCGTAGGTCGTGCTCGACGTCGACGGTCAGCTCCGTCACGCCATCCCCGAGTACCACCTGCCAGTTCGCGGTGCGCTGGCGCAGCTGATCGGCCGCCTGGCGGGCTTGCTCCAGCCGCTGGACGAGTTCGGCCCCGTTACGGGGATCGTTGAGGGCATCCAGCTCAGCGTTCAACGCCATCGCCAGATGATCTGCGACGAACCGGACATCGTTGACAACCGCGTTGCGCAACACCAGGTCGGCGTCGCCGACCACCCGGTGGCGCAGGAAATCCATCAGTTGCGGCACACCCGACTCGACAGCGAGCTCGGTGTCATGGCAGCGCAGGGCGGTCTCGCTCATCACCGCCGACAGCGGCAGCAAGGGAATGTCCAGGCCCGCGTTGGTCAGGTGGGTGCGGTTGGCCTGTTGGATATCGGCCCAGCGCGGGTAGAGGTCAATCTTGGTGATCACGCCGATGACGGTGGGGCACAGCTGCTGGATCTGCCGCAGGTAGGCAATCTCCGGTTGGGTGTATTCCTGGCTGGCGTCGGAGACGAACAGCACTGCATCCGCCCCGGGCAACAGGGACAGCACCGCGCTGGCGCGGGCGGAGTCCATCCCGGACGTTCCCGGAGCGTCGATCAGTACGACGCCTTGGGCTAGCAGGTCATGGGGTGTGCCGATCTCGACACGAGGCACCGGACCGGCGTCGGCACCGGGGCTGCCCACGTCGATCGGGCGCACGAAGTCGGAATCGGCGTAGCTCACCACCACCGGGCCAGCCGGAAGCGCCGCGGTCATCGGTGCGCCGATGATCGACTCAACCAGCGTGCTCATGCCCTGACCGGTCTGACCGGTCACCACGATGCGCAGCCGGGGGTCGGTCACCCTGGTCCGGGCCTGAGCCAGTCGGGCACCGAGATCGGGCCGTCGCGCCGCATCGGTGAGCGCATGCAGCTGATCAAGTAGCTCGGTCATCGGGACGGTGGATCCGCTGCGGGAGTCAGTGCGGGCATCGGCATCAGTAGTAACGGACATAGCGTTCTCCTTGACGGTGGAGCGTCTGACGACCTGACCGGCCCGCGCCGGCGTCGGCGCGGGCCGGCGGTGATCAGTGATGGACGAGGGTGGTGTGGTCGGTCGTCGGGTGCTGGATCGCGCTGTCCGGGGTGGTGGTGCTCGGAGTGAGGCCGCTGGACAGGCCGTCCGATGTCGACGACAACCCGTGGTGAGTGCTGTCCGTCGGCGCTGTGGTGATACTCGTCGTTGCCGGATGCGCAGCGAGCCCGGACCCGGCGCTGTCCGTCGACGTGGACGTCGTGTGCACGCTGGTGGCAGATGCGGCAGGTGCACTCGTAGTTGACGCCGGGTGCTGGGTAGCGGGCGTGGCGGATGCGCTTGTCGCAGTGCCGCTGCTCGCGGCGGTGGTGCTGGGTGTGGGGTGGCTGGTTGTTGTGGTGGTTGGGGTTCCTGCGGTGGTGCTGGGTGTGGGGTGGCTGGTTGTTGTGGTGGTTGGGGTTCCCCCGGCGGGGTTCGGCATCGCCTGGCTTGCCGCAGTGTTGGGTACGACCGCGGCCGTGGTTGACTCGCCAGGCGATTGCGGCGCGACGTGCCCAGTAGCCGGCTGACTCCGTCCGTTGTGGTCGTTCTGGGCGTTCGATGTGGCGACTGGGGCGGTAGATCCGGCTGTGCCGCCCGGGTCAGTGGAACGTAGCGCGGTGACATCGCCGCCGTTGTGAACGGCAGCATCCTTGGTGGTCGGCCCGCTGAGGTCTGGCGCCTGGGAGCCGGACGTGCCTGCTGGCGAGGAATTTGTCGTCCCCGTGTGGGCGGGAGCTGGGGAGGATGCGGTGATCCAGGACGGGCTCGTGGCAGTACCAGATCCCGTACTGTGCTGAGTCGCGTGCCCGCCGCTGGCGTTGCCCGCCGTGGTGCTCGTCGCGGGTAGGGAGCTCGCGGAAGGAGAGCTCGAGTTGCCGAGGTCGGCTAGCGGCGCGATCCCGCTACTTGCCGTCGACGAGTGCTCCACTGTGGTGGTCAGTGGCTGCGATGCTGCGTGAGACTTCACCGCCGAGCTCACCGGGGTAGTGGTGACCGGCTGGCTGGGTACGGCACTAGCCGTGGTCACGATCGCAGCGTTCGCTGGGGCCGTCCCGGTATTCACCGGATCGTTGAGCGTGGGCGCCAAGGATGGAGCCAGACCCGCCGATCCGTTGGTCGCCATACTTGAGAAGGCAGCTGGTCCGTTAGTCGCTGGACTCGAAAAGCCTGGGGAGAAAGCAGCGGCCGAGTACGGCGTGGCAGCGCCTGGCTCAACGGACATCACATGGTGATCCGCTGTTTGCCCTCTGGCGCCGTAGGACGGCACGTGAGATTGCTCGCCTCCGTGCTCAGCGCCGGCCTGACCGCGGTCGACTGCGGTATGGGCCGGGTCACTGTCGTGCCCGGCGGCAGGCCGCTGAGAGTCATGTTGATCATTCGCGTGCCTTGACCTGTCACCGCCATCACCGTGGCTGCTTGCCTGGTGGTCACGTTCGTTCGGCTGTTGGTGGTCGGCGTTTTGGGCGTGCTGGTCGGGTCGGTCAGCTTGGCGTGGTAGGTCGCGGCCTGCGTCGGTGTGCTCGTGCGT